>JBGTDZ010000349.1:0-3640 GCA_041748055.1 Aquaticitalea sp. | reverse complement strand
TAAAACCTTGCGTTGCAAAGCCAGAGAAAATAAGTAAGAAAAACGAAGTTTTTTCTTACTTATTTTCCGAGGTTGGAAAAAACTTCGTTTTTTCTGACAACTGGGTTTCATAAACTACGTTTATGAAACTTAAATAAAAACGACGTTTTTATTTTAGAAAAACGCAATTTTTTCTTACTACTATGTATTTATTTTAGAATTTTAGTTTTTTAATTATTCTCTTAGAAGTGAATTGTAATAATACTATTATTATTTAAAATTGTTTTTTATAATACAATTTTTCTTTCTTTCTTTTTTATTTCAAGATAATATAGAAATGAGAAGAAAATTTCATTTATTAAACACAATTATTAATTATGACACAAATTTTTGTTTACCCCACTTATAAAACAACATATAAAGTCAATTTTATTAATGTTTGTAAATTTTTATTGATTTTTTTTACATTTACTTTATTTTTTCATTTCTATCCTATTTCTACTGCTGAAGCATATCCAATTTATGCTCAACAAAATTACCAAAATCCTCGTGAAGCAAATGGCCGAATTGTGTGTGCCAATTGTCATTTAGCGGAAAAACCAGTTGAAATTGAAGTACCTCAAGCTGTTTTACCTAATACGGTATTTGAAGCAGTTGTAAAAATTCCCTATGATCAACAAATTAAACAAGTTTTAGGGAATGGGAAAAAAGGCCCTTTAAATGTAGGTGCTGTTTTGATTCTTCCTCAAGGTTTTGAATTAGCTCCAAAAGACCGAATTCCAGAAGAAATGAAAGCTAAAATTGGCAAGTTATCATTTCAACCTTATAGCGATGAAAAGAAAAATATTTTAGTTGTTGGTCCTGTACCAGGAAAAAAATATAGTGAAGTTGTATTTCCAATTCTTTCTCCTGATCCAAGCAAAAGTAAATCAATTTCTTATTTAAAATATCCGATTTATTTAGGAGCAAATAGAGGAAGAGGTCAAGTTTATCCAGATGGCTCTAAAAGTAATAATACTGTTTCTAATGTGTCTGCATCAGGAAAAGTTATTGAAATTGAGCCAAATAAAGAAAAAGGTGGGTTTAACATTACTATTGAAACATCTGCAGGAGAACAAATAATAGATCAAGTTCAAGCCGGACCAGAGTTAATTGTTAAAAAAGGTGATGTACTTCAAGCTGACCAACCTTTAACCAATAATCCAAATGTAGGTGGGTTTGGTCAAACAGACACTGAAATTGTTCTGCAAAACCCTGCTCGAGTTCAAGGATTAATAGTGTTTTTTGGGTTTGTTGTAATTGCACAAATTTTCTTAGTTCTTAAGAAAAAACAATTTGAAAAAGTTCAATTAGCTGAAATGAATTTTGTGTGACCTGAAGCAACTTACAACCTTTAGATAGGAAATATACTTTTTCCCTTTATTTTGATTCAATTTAAATATGGAGAGAGTGTAGAATATTTCTTTAGCTTTGTATGTGTGCATGCTGAGATAAGATATGGGCGAAATTCCCATCAATCGTTGTACCCGATAGACTCCAAACCTTGATAGGTAATGCGGCTCATTACTGAAGTTAAGCAAAAGGTTTTGGGAACGTCTACTATGAGTAATGGAACGTGAATGAACATAAGCTTGATTGTTCGGTTTTCAGCATATTTGGACACAATTACTCTGTATCCATATATGAGGACTAACAGTTACCTGATTGTAAGTAATAAGACTGGTGGTATAGTGACTATTTTGAACTTTGAACCCCGTTTGAATTCTAGTCAAATATATATTTAAACTATGTTACTTTCCAACCAACAGAAATTAGGTAATCCTGTTATGGGTTTGTGCAAAACGTTAGAATTCGGTTTGCAGGTACACTTTAACACCCATCAAGTAAAGTTCAACTCTAAGGTAGACATAAAATCTTATCTCGGAACTGGGATATTCCTTTTAACCTCTTCATAATGTGAGAACAACGTTTAGACATTTTAAGTAGGATAACCGGTCCATATGGTGAAGGGAAAAGGATTGACTAGAAGCGAATGCCTATCTGTAATGGATGTTTCATAAATATCGAGATTTAGTGAAATTATACCAATTAATCTTTCCTTGTGGGATATTCACCCATATAGGAGATATGTTGATAAAAGGATATGCTGATATAGTCACTATAATACTAATGTGGTATAATCACTGTGAGGGACAAAGTATGAGCGATTTAGCAGACTGGGACGCAATTGATTGGGCTTTGGTCCAATCACGTGTCACACAACACCAACACAGGATTTACAAGGCTTCTCTCAAAAAAGAACGTGGTAAAATGTATAGATTGCAAAAACTCTTATCGCGTAGCATAAACGCGAAATTGATTGCAGTAAGATGTGTAACAACTGAAAACCGAAGAAAATCTACTCACGGAGTTAACAACGTTGTCATTACGAGTAGTCATGAAAAACTTGAATTAGCAAATCGTCTCGGACTTAGTGGCAAAGCTTTGAAAATTTATAGAGTTTTTATAAACAAATCTGGTAAGAAAAAGAAACCTCCACTAGGAATTCCAATTATTGAGGATAGAGCAAATCAAATACTTGCGAAAATAGCCCTTGAACCAGAGTGGGAAGCTCGTTTTGAGTCTAACAGTTACGGTTTTCGACCTGGACGTTTTGCTCAGGACGCTATGGAGGCTATCTTTTTGGTTTTACGCCAAGGAAAAAGATATGTTCTTAATGCTGATATATCCAACTATTTTGACAGCATAGATCATGAATCACTTCTCGAAAAACTTAATACGTATCCCGAGATGAAGCTCCAGATCAAACGCTGGCTGGAAGCTGGCATAATCCACCAGGATGCCGAACGTAATACTAGCTTTGAAAAAAGCATTGCGGATACTACTTTTCAGAGAAGTATTATATCACCCTTTCTAGTAAACATTGCATTACATGGAATGGAAAATGCAATAGATAGTAAGTTTTCTACCACTAGGTTAAAAGCATCCATAATTCGATATGGGGGTAATTTTGTAATCATACATAAAGACAGTGAGGCTATGGAACGGATCCGAGAATTTTCTCTTAATTGGCTTTCTTCCATCGGTTTAACATTAAACCCCACTAAAATACGTTTTATGGCAAGTACAGAGGGTTTTGAATTTCTTGGATTCCATTTCACCCATGTGATGAAAAATGGATCACTTAAAACCAAGATTACTCCGTCAAGAGCATCCCAAGCAAGACTCTTGTTGAATGTTAGAACTCAGGTGCAAACACTCAAGGGTGTTTCCACTTATGCTCTTATTCAACGCTTGTCACCTATACTCGTAGAATGGGGAAATTATTTCAGAACTTGTGAATGCAATGAGATATTCAAAAGAATGGATCATCACATATATCAACAAATTCGTTCTTGGGTTTTTCGACGTCATCCTACTTGGGGACGTCAAAAGATAAAAGAGAAATATTTTCCTGAAGGCAGAATCTGGAAATACGAGAATCGATCATATTCTAATAATTGGGTACTTTCGGAAACGCTGACATCTTCTACTGGAAAAACAGATACCCGATACTTGATGAAACTAGCATGGATGTCGAGTAAAAAGCACGTCAAACTTTAAAGTTTTATAAACGAGGGTTATAAAACTTGAATAAACACTACCTGTTTATTTTAGAATC
>JBGTDZ010000348.1:0-2448 GCA_041748055.1 Aquaticitalea sp. | reverse complement strand
ACTAAGTAACAAAGTTCTTGATCTTACGAACATGCGATGGAGAAATCACAATAAAATCAATGTATAAAACATAGCCATTGCAAAAGCATTACCTCCGACCAGTGAAGCATATTTCAGTTTTTGAGAATCTCTTAATATTTTTTCCCTAGTTTTTTTAATTTTCAATTTCATAACCATTATTGAGAAAAAACGTTAAAAAATGTTTTTCCAAATTCAACCCAAATCTCCAAGATTTGAGGTATTGCGAGATAATCAGGTTCTGTCTTGTTGAAATTTGAAAGAGGAGATGCAATGATGCAATGGAGAGCATTAATAATCAAAAAATATTTGTTCAAAAAAATTACCGTGTATCTCTATAGCGAACAAAAATTGAATTTTATCATCATGTTTATCACACGGTAATTGCGGCTCTTGAAACCACTTCCGATAGTGCGGGATGAACATGTACAGTCTTTGAGATATTGTCGATAGTTCCATCACCACTCTTGATTGCTACAAGTACCTCATGAATAAGTATTGATGCTTGGCTTCCGATAATATGGCATCCAAGAATTTTTCTGTCTTTCTTGCTGACTAAAAATTTTACAAATCCGTCTGTATCTTCCAATGCTTTTCCCATTGCAGTATCAATGTATCGATAAATTGATTTGTGGTAATCCATTTTTCCGCTTGCTTTCAATTCCTGCTCCTTATATCCTACACCGGCAACTTGAGGAGAGCTGAAAATTGCATGGGGCATTGCTCTGTAGTCGACTTTTATTTTTTTCTTGCTATTAACTATATTGTAAAAAGCATATTGGGCTTCCAAATTTGCACTGTGCCTGAACTGATGGCGTCCGATTATATCACCTAAGGCAAATATTCCATCTATATTGGTTGTGAGAGTTTCATCTACCTTGATGTATCCATCATCATTTGCGTCAACACCCGTCTTTGGTAAATCAAGAGAATCAGAATTGGGAACACGTCCTGCAGCTATTAAAAGTTGATCAGATTCAATTTCAGGATAATTGTTTGCGTCAGATCCCTTGAATGATACTACGAATTTACCATTTGTTTTAGTTACCAAATCAGGAGTACGATTTAAATATAAATTGTATTTTTTTGAGAAAACTTCTGTGAATTTTTTTGATATTTCTTCATCCTCTTTTGGTAGTAAATAACTACCATGGTGAATGATGTTAATCTTTGTTCCAAGTGATCCGAAGAAATGACCAAGTTCGGCAGCTATATAACCTCCACCAATAATTGTCAGGATTTTTGGTTGCTCACGAAGTCGAAGAGCTTCATCACTGGTAACATAATTTGTAGTATTCAAGCCCTTGATTTTAGGGATTCTAGGTCTGCTACCTGCAGCAATTAGGATTGCGCTGGACGATATTTTTTCTTCACCAACCAAGAGGATTTTATCACCAACAAACTTGCACTCTGACGCAAACAGTTTCGGATTTTCTGAATTATCTAGTGATTTTCTGATATCATTAGAGTCTGAATCAATTATACTCGTTACTCTCTCAACTATTTTCTGAAAATCAATAGAGAATTTCTCAACATTTATGCCAAAAAGGTTTGCGGATTTTATTGTTTCAACAACATCTGCACTATGTAGTAGGAGCTTCGAAGGGATGCAACCTGTATTAAGGCAAGTTCCACCCATACTGCTTTTTTCTACAATTGCAACTTTCAGTCCGCTCTGAGCTGCCGCACTGGCTACTTCAAGACCGGCCCCGCTACCTATAACGATGAGATCGAATTCTTTGATGTCATCTAATTCTGGTGGATTAGCTCTGGGTTTCAATGCAATATTATTGCGACAGGATTGTATTTATTAATTGAAATTGGGTTTGTCGTTGTATTTTATTTCGATACTTAGAGATTTCTTAGAGATTTGCCTCAGAAAAGTTCACAATATTGTTTGTCACTTTATTGTTTCCTTGGCTCCTTATTTGTTTTGACAGGAAAGATTTCGTTTATTCTACAAATCACTTTTCCCTTATGATATAATGAATACTTCTTGAAAATATGTAAACCATCTACGTATCCTATTTCTGTTATCTTCTTGAATATCTCCAGTCTATGATGAAGCGCTATCTTACCAATTCCCCGCTTACATTCCCGAATTTCAGACAACATCTGAAGAGGTATTTTTTTACAGTATATTTTTGAATCCGCAAAAGCCAAAATATGATTTGTCGAAGAAATTATGCATGATTTTCTTGTTATAATATTTTTTTCTTCATTTTGTTCAATTACCCTTATTGTTGATTCCGTCCTATGCATCACTTCTAAAAGCTGTTGAGTATTTCCTAAATCAATTAAAAGTACCCTTTGTACAAGATCAAATTTCTTGTTCGAAACGACTTCAAGTTTGAAAACATCATTAATTGTTAAACAACGATGAATCCTGACATGGTATATTCCATCCATCATATTAATGATGAAATTGAA
>JBGTDZ010000347.1:0-3002 GCA_041748055.1 Aquaticitalea sp. | reverse complement strand
TTCCATAAAAAAAGTTGGCGTCTTTGTAAATGCCTCCATTGATTACATTCGTGAAAAAGTTGATAAACATGATTTACAATTGGTACAATTACATGGAGAGGAATCACCGGAGTATTGTTTGAAATTAAAACGTCATTACGAGGAAAGAAAAGACGCTCGTAAAAGCTTCCAGATTGAAATTATCAAAGTATTCCCATTAAACGATGACTTCGATTTCGACCATTTGAAACCTTACGAATCCGTTTGTGATTACTTTTTATTCGATACCAAAGGAAAATTGCCAGGTGGTAATGGCTTTACTTTCAACTGGAATGTTTTAAAAAATTACCCATCAAACAAACCCTACTTTTTGAGCGGTGGCATTGGAATTGAAGAATCAGAAAACATTAAATCATTCTTTAAAACAGATGCCTCAAACTTCTGCTGCGCCATTGACGTCAACAGTAAATTTGAAATTGAAGCTGGGCTGAAGGATGTAAAAAAAGTAAAGCGGTTCAAAGTTGAACTTGAAAAAAATATACAAACTTAAAAACAAGGGATTCCCGCCTTTTCGGGAATGACAATTATGACTTACAACATCAACAACAAAGGCTATTACGGGGAATTTGGCGGTGCATACATTCCAGAAATGCTGTATCCAAACGTAGAAGAGTTACGACAGAAGTATCTCAAAATAATGGCAGAACCTGACTTTCAAAAAGAGTTCAGGCAACTGCTTAAGGATTATGTTGGGCGTCCTTCCCCACTATATTTTGCCAAACGTTTAAGTGAAAAATACAACACAAAAATTTACTTAAAACGTGAAGACCTCAACCATACGGGAGCCCATAAAATCAACAATACAATTGGGCAAATTCTAATGGCGCAACGATTAGGTAAAAAAAGAATCATTGCAGAAACAGGAGCCGGACAACATGGTGTGGCCACTGCAACGGTCTGTGCTTTGATGGGTTTGGAATGTATCGTCTATATGGGTGAAATCGATATAGCCCGCCAAGCCCCAAATGTTGCCAGAATGAAAATGTTGGGCGCAAAAGTGGTACCTGCTTTATCAGGAAGCCGCACGTTAAAAGATGCGACGAACGAAGCGATTCGGGATTGGATCAACAATCCTGTGGATACACATTACATTATAGGAAGTGTGGTGGGTCCACACCCATATCCTGATATGGTCGCACGTTTTCAAGCAATTGTTTCCGAGGAAATTCAATGGCAACTTCAAGAAAAAGAAGGAAGAAATAAACCAGATTACGTGGTTGCTTGTGTTGGCGGTGGCAGTAATGCCGCTGGTGCATATTACCATTTTTTGGAAGACACAGACGTTAATCTTATTGCCGTTGAGGCAGCAGGAAAAGGGGTCCTGTCAGGTGAGAGTGCCGCAACTTCTGTGCTCGGCAAGGAAGGAATCATCCATGGCAGCAAAACATTATTGATGCAAACAATTGATGGTCAAATTACAGAACCTTACAGCATTTCGGCAGGATTGGATTATCCGGGCATTGGCCCCATGCATGCCCATTTATATAAATCTGGCCGTGCGGAATTCATCTCCATTACAGATGACGAAGCCATGATTTACGGATTGGAACTTTCCAAATTGGAAGGTATCATTCCGGCAATTGAAACCGCCCATGCATTGGCAATTTTTGAACAAAAAACATTCAGACCAACTGATATTATCGTTGTTAGCCTTTCTGGTCGTGGCGATAAGGACTTAGATACATATATTAATTATTTCGATTTAAAATGAACAGGATACATCAAAAATTGAGCGAAGAGAAAAAGTTACTGTCCATCTACTTCACTGCAGGATACCCAAACCTTAATGACACAGTTACCATCATCCAGGAATTGGAAAAAAGTGGTGTGGACATGATAGAAATAGGTTTGCCTTTTAGTGACCCTTTGGCCGATGGCCCAACCATTCAGGCAAGTTCAACACAAGCTCTGAAAAATGGAATGAACACTGAAGTTCTTTTCAAGCAATTGAAAGACATTAGGAGAACAGTGAAAATACCACTTATTATTATGGGATATTTTAACCCCATGCTCCAATTTGGCGTGGAAGAATTCTGTAAAAGATGTGCAGCAATTGGTATCGATGGATTGATTATCCCAGATTTGCCCGTGGATGTTTATAACCAGCAGTACAAATCAATTTTTGACACCTACGGCTTGTTTAATGTGTTTTTGATAACCCCCCAAACATCGGTGGAACGCATTCACTTTATTGATTCCATCTCCAACGGATTTATTTATATGGTAAGCAGTGCAAGTGTGACGGGCGGCAATTCGGGATTTGGAACCGAGAATACGGATTACTTCAAGCGTATTTCAGTCATGAATCTCAAAAATCCTCAAATCATTGGTTTTGGGATTTCAGACCATGTTTCATTTAATCAAGCCACTGAATATGCAAAAGGTGCCATTATCGGGAGTGCTTTTATAAATCACCTTACCAATTCCGGTATTTCTGGGATTTCCTCTTTTGTAGAATCAATTTTGAAGGGCAGTTAACAACAATTAACCTTTAAGTGCCTAGACTTTAAGATAGTTTTAATAAAGTTGGAATTCATAAATCCTATCTTGTATAAGAATTTAAAAAACCAGAAATTATGGGAATTATAGAAGATAATAAAAAAATTAAAACAACGAAAACCCAGACCAACCCTACAAATCCTACGGGCAATACCAATATCAAAAACAATACATTTGATATTGATAAGAAGACTATAAAGGATCAACAACCCAAAAAGTAAAACTGAAAGACAGTTAAGCCTAAACTAATATAAAGTTTAGGCTTATTTTATTTATTAAATCTTCAAAATCATCGCGGTTGCATTCTTCTTCAGCTTCATCTATTATAAATAATTTCAAAAGCCATATTATTATTAATTTCCCCTAACTTTGAAGATTTATAATTTCCTATGGAAGACATCGAAAACATTGAACTTAAATACCTCAATCTAGAGGACTATCAGGAATTGCAGCACGCCATGAGG
>JBGTDZ010000346.1:0-16228 GCA_041748055.1 Aquaticitalea sp. | reverse complement strand
CAAAACGACTGATGGCTGCTCGTTTTCCTTTTAAGTCTTCAACAATTTCATAGTTGGAATCATGGGCGACATGGATACCCCAAATTAGTGGAGATTCTACAAATGTTTGTACAATTTTACTGGGACTGCCTTCAACAATATCCTTGATAATGCCCTCGGTCAAAATCACTGCCATGTCAATATCACCATTGCGCAACGCCTTGGTCATCTGTCCTGTTCCTCCGTGATAATCCTGCCAGCGTAAGTTGATGCCCTTGGCCTTAAATTCACCATTTTTGAGCGTTAGATACCATGCTAGATTGAAATGTTCTGGAACGCCGCCTATATTTACTGTTTTCAAATTGTAGATGTTTCTTGCAAAGACGCAAAGGCGCTGAGCATAATTCTTAATATATAATTTTAACTTATTCTAGTATTTTTTTTAAACAATAAGCTATCAAATCGTCCATCACTTCCTTGGGCTGCTCTGTATATTCACCGGTTGCCCGGTTTGCTATAATTGCATTCACGGACAAAGCTTTGTGTCCTAAAAGTCGGGACAAACCGTATATACCAGCAGTTTCCATTTCGAGATTGGTAATGGCCATTCCCTTAAAGTCGAAACTTGCCAATTTTTCATTTAATTCAGTATCTTGGATTGGCAAACGAAGGATTCGTCCCTGTGGACCATAAAAGCCAACATTTGTCGCTGTAAAGCCTTTAAGGGTTTTATCAGAACTCAATCGTGCCATTAAGGAATCATCACATTTTACCACATAAGGCATTGACTTTGATTTGTGCCAGTTTGTATGCTTTACCAAAGCCAGCGAAATGTCTAGGTATTGTATGTTTTCACTTTGATAAAAATGCAACAAGCTATCAAAACCGACAGCATAGTCGCTAATTAAAAATGAATCAATAGGTATGTCTTTTTGAATAGATCCAGAAGTGCCGACTCTAATGATTTCCAAAGTAGTGAGTGTGGGTTTGATTTCCCTTTTTTCCAAATCAATGTTTACCAAAGCATCCAATTCGTTAATAACAATATCGATATTGTCAGTACCAATTCCAGTGGATATTACTGTGATTCGCTTGCCTTTATAGATTCCTGTCTGTGTGTGGAATTCCCGTTTTTTTGTCTGAAACTCTACTGTATCGAAGTGTTTGGTCACCGAATCCACACGATCTGGATCTCCAACGGTGATGATTGTTTCTGCAATATGCTCTGGAAGTAAATTGAGATGGTAGACACTTCCATCGGGATTCAATATAAGTTCTGAGGCTTCTATAGGCATTATGCTGTTTTTACAAGTTTGTTTTGGGATTTACTGAACTGAAAGTCATACTTTTTCAATCCCCCGAACACCATGCTACTATTTAAAATAGACGCAAAATTATGCTGGCCCAATAATGCTTCATGGCCCTTTCGATTTAATTTTAGACTATTGTTCCCTTCATCAAAAAAAATTGATAATTTAATGATAATCCGTTCTAGCTGAGTATCACCATAGCCGTAATATCCTTGATAATTCAATGCATATCCCAACAAATGCTGCCGTGATTTAATTTCGTATTTTTTTACAATGGCGAGGATGTTTTCTTCAAGGCCTGACAAACCGGTTTTGGAATCTGGAAATCTATGTAAATGTGCTTTTAGGCAATTGCTCAAATAAGGAAAGGAAGATTTTTGAACAATGATGGGTTTGAAAAGATTATGGTCCTTTCCACAATACGTTTTCCAAAGCGAAGACATTAATTCGACGTCTTTAGCATTAATATTTAATTTATTTCCATAATGCATTTGTAGTTGAGCCGGTGTTAATTCAGAAAGTCCCTTTAAATCCTTTTCCCCTTCAACGCGACCACTGCAGACCAAATAGAGTGGAATTTTAATGTTTTTTTGTTGAATCAAACTAATGACGGCGAGAAGGTTAATATGGCAGAACAAATCGTATTCAAACCAAAGTACGATTTCGGAAAATTTGTCCGCTTGGTTCAAAATTGAAATTTCTGACCTGAATTCTTCTTCATTGACTTCAATGTCATAAAATTCAAGCAGAAATTGTTTCCTCACAGAAAAGAATTCATCAGAATCAATTATTTCGGTCGTTGGACCTTCGCACAACATTTCCTGCCATGTAAGATAGTCCCCCTTTATGTCCAGTTCGTTCAAATAATTAGTCAGATTGTGACCGTTGGTAATATGAAGTGTTTTTTGGCCCATCTATCCACCAACTCGTTTTACGGCAAATCCTTTTTCCTTTAGTATCTGCATGATCTTATCTCGATAATCGCCTTGAATTATTATTTTGTCATCCTTAAAACTACCACCAACACTTAATTTTGTTTTCAATTCTTTAGTCAATAGTTTAAAATCTTCAGTTGCTCCTGTATATCCTTCAAGTATGGTGATAGGTTTTCCTTTGCGCTTTTCATATTTACAAAGGATTGGATCATCCTGAAGCCAAATCTTAGAAGTTTCTTCTGTGTCTTCAGGAATTTCTTGGCGATGTTCTGGGAATAACTTTTTGAGCTGGTCTTGTAGATCCATTTTTTTTAGTTTGAAATCGGAATTAATTAGTCTTCAGACGCAATAAAATCAACTGACCACTATTTCTTAATAAGACCTAAATCGACCAAACGTTCGTGCAAAAACTCACCAGCAGTAATGTCTTCGAATTGCTTTGGATTTTCTTCATCAATACAACTCTCCAAAACATCCAGTTTCATTTCACTGATTGGGTGCATGAAAAACGGTATAGAATAACGGGAGGTTCCCCAAAGTTCCCTAGGTGGATTGACCACCTGATGGATTGTGGACTTAAGTTTGTTGTTGGTGTGCCGAGACAACATGTCTCCAACATTGATCATCAATTCATCTTGTTCTGCAATGGCATCAACCCATTCGCCTTTATGGTTCTTCACCTGAAGACCCCGACCTTGTGCTCCCATCAATAAGGTGATCAAATTAATGTCACCATGGGCCGCCGCACGAACGGCATCTTTCGGCTCTTCCTTAATAGGCGGATAATGGATAGGCCTTAAAATAGAGTTTCCGTTATGTATGTAATGGTCAAAATATGTTTCTTCCAAATCGAGATGTAATGCCAACGCTCTTAAAACATATTTTGCAGTTTTTTCCAGCATTCTGTAAGCCTCTTTACCTGCAGCATTAAAATCAGGAAGTTCAGAAACCTCTACATTGGCCGGGTATTCCTTAGCACGCTCAGGGTCATCTTCAACATATTGTCCAAAATGCCAAAATTCTTTCAAATCCCTTTCCTTTTTACCTTTGGCACTTTCCTTTCCAAACGATATATAGCCGCGTTGACCACCAATACCTGATATTTCATATTTTTCTTTCGTTTCGAGTGGCAAAGAAAAAAAATTCTTGATTTCACTATAGAGTTTATCCACCAATTTTTCATCCAAAAAATGACCTTTCAATGCCACAAACCCTATTTCTTCATAGGCTTTCCCGATCTCATCAATAAACTTTTGCTTTTTATCAGGATTGCCTGAAAGAAAATCTTGAAGATTTACACTTGGAATGGTATTCATGTTAAACGTGTTTAAGTTTAATGCTAGCTACAAAAATAAGGAAAATACCATTAAGCACACTATCTTATTCAAGCTTAAAAAAAAAGTACATAAACCCTGTGAAATGCAAATTTTGGTTACATTTGAAGATTGAAGACAAATAATAATCATGTTGACATCCATTAAAAACCACATCACTTTCGACAAGAAAAACCTCGACGAAAGAACCCTTTTGCAACTCTACAAGAATATGCTCAAACCTCGATTGATAGAGGAAAAAATGCTGATTTTATTGCGTCAAGGGAAAATTTCAAAATGGTTTTCGGGGATTGGTCAGGAAGCAATTTCTGTTGGAGTAACGATGGCTTTGCAAAACAATGAATACATCCTGCCAATGCACCGGAATTTAGGGGTATTCACAACTAGAAATATTCCATTGAATCGATTGTTCAGTCAATGGCAAGGCAAAGCGAACGGTTTTACAAAAGGAAGGGATCGATCTTTTCACTTTGGCACACAAGAATATCATATCGTAGGAATGATTTCGCATTTGGGACCACAATTGGGAGTTGCCGATGGCATTGCACTAGCAAGTAATTTGAAGGGAAAAAATCAGGTAACCGCAGTATTTACTGGAGAAGGAGGTACAAGTGAAGGGGATTTTCACGAGGCCTTGAATGTGGCCTCAGTATGGCAATTGCCAGTAATATTCTGTATAGAAAACAATGGCTATGGCCTGTCAACGCCCACTAAAGAACAATACAATTGCAAGGATTTGGCCGATAAAGGAAAAGGTTATGGGATTGACTCGTTTATTTTGGACGGCAATAACATAATTGAAGTTTATACAAAAGTGTTGAAACTAGCTGAAAGTATGCGCAAGCGTCCAAGGCCTATTTTATTGGAATTCAAAACTTTCAGAATGCGTGGGCATGAAGAAGCAAGTGGCACTAAATATGTCCCCGCCGAATTGATGGCAAAATGGGATGCCAAAGACCCAATTGTGAATTTCAGAAACTATTTGATAGCTGAAAAAATCCTCACAACTGCAAAAGACGAAGAATATACCAAAGCTATTAAGGTAGAAATCGATGAAAATTTACAACTTGCATTCGAAGAAAATACGATTGAAGCATATGAAAGTGTTGAATTAAATGATGTTTATAAACCATATGAATATCAACATATTGAGCCTAAATCAACTAAACAGGAAATTCGTTTTATAGATGCTATTTCACAAGGGTTGAGACAGTCCATGCAACACCACAAAGATTTGATCATCATGGGTCAGGACATTGCCGAATATGGTGGTGTTTTTAAAATTACTGAAGGATTTGTGGAAGAGTTTGGGACCGAACGCGTGAGAAATACGCCAATTTGTGAATCAGCAATTGTGGAAACCGCAATGGGACTATCGATTGCTGGGATGAAGGCCGTCGTGGAAATGCAATTTGCGGATTTTGTGACTTCGGGATTCAATCCGATTGTCAACTATTTGGCAAAATCACATTATCGATGGAATGAAAAAGCTGACGTTGTAGTGAGGATGCCTTGTGGAGCTGGTGTAGCTGCTGGACCATTTCATTCGCAGACCAATGAAGCTTGGTTTACCAAAACACCAGGCCTGAAAGTGGTCTATCCTGCATTTCCATATGATGCTAAAGGCTTATTGGCAACGGCCATTAATGACCCCAATCCTGTATTATATTTCGAGCACAAAGCATTGTATAGAACAATTCGTCAAGAAGTACCAACAGATTATTACACGATTCCGTTTGGAAAGGCGTCAATATTAAAAGAAGGTAACAACATCACAATTATTACTTATGGAGCAGGAGTCCACTGGGCTTTGGAAACTTTAGATAAAAATGTAGACATCGAAGCCGATTTGATTGATTTAAGAACATTACAACCTTTGGATACCGATGCTATTTACGAATCTGTAAAGAAAACAGGACGTGCCATCATTTTGCAAGAAGATTCTATGTTTGGAGGTATCGCCAGTGACTTGTCCGCATTGATTATGGAAAATTGTTTTGAGTATCTTGATGCACCTGTGAAAAGGGTGGCAAGTATGGAAACTCCGATTCCGTTTATCAACCAATTGGAAAATCAGTATTTGGCAAAAGGGAAATTTGAGGGCGCATTGAGGGAGGTTTTGGGATATTGATTTTTTTGCCACGAACCTGCCTATCGGCATACAGGTATACGAATGCTTTTCTATTACAATTCAAAAAAAATATAATATTTATAAAAATTTCCTTAAATGGAGGGAATATTCTGCAATTTGCTGCAATTAATCATTTTATTGATTAAAAGCAAAAACGTGTCAGGTAACCATTTGTAGATTACAAAAATAATAGTTTAGTTGTGGCAAAAATTATTACCTCATCCCGTCTGCCATCGCCTGGACTTCATCTAAAACCCGTAGCAAATTTCCACTCCAAAGCATTTCAATTTCTTTTTCGTCATAACCTCGTTTAACAAGTTCCAAAGTCACATTAAAGGTTTCTGAAGCATCCCTCCAACCTTCTATGCCGCCGCCGCCATCAAAATCACTACTGATGCCGACATGATCAATACCTATTTTTTTAACGAGATAGTCGATGTGATCCACAAAATCGGAAACGTTGACGGCAGGAGGAAGGTCTTTCATTTCTGCAAGACGTTTGTCCACCATGGGTTTGATATCGTCCAATACCTCATTATAAGCATCACGGACTTCCGCGCTCATTTTTTTTAAATCCTCTTTCTCCAGGTAGGCAATATTTTTTGATTCCAAAATTTCCCTCTTCACGTTGGTTTCTATTTCATTAAGTATGTTATGTTTTTCGGTATTCAAATAGGATGAAAAAGCAACTGTTTGCACGACCCCACCATTGTCTTTTAACCAACTCAACTGTTCGTCATCCAAATTCCGGCTGTGGTTGCACAGCGCACGTGCGGATGAATGTGATGCGATGATAGGCGCTTTACTTAAACCAATCATGTCTCTCATAGCTTCTTTTGATGGATGAGACACGTCAATCATCATCCCGACACGGTTCATTTCCTCGATGACTTGCTTGCCCAAATCGCTCAATCCATTGTGAAGCCAAACGCCGTCTTCTTCGCCAGTATTGCTATCGCTCAAATGACTATGACCATTATGGGACAATGAAATATAGCGACCGCCAAGTTTATAGAATTTTTCAACATTTTTGATATCTTTTCCAATTGGATATCCGTTTTCAATACCTATCATTGCGACCTTTTTACCCGATTGGACAATACGACGCACATCTTCGGACGTTGTTGCCAGTTCAATCTCATTTGGTGCAAACTTCTCACATAATTTATGGATGGCATCAAACTTCAATATCGCATTGTCGAATGCTTTTTTATAGCCTTCATCGCTTAAACTATCCTGCCCCGTGTAAACAATAAACCAAGCAACATCGAGACCACCGGCTTTCATCTTTGGAAGATTGACCTGTGACTCCAGATTTTGGGTATAGTTGATGACATCAGTAAAATTCTTCAAGTCGATGTCACAATGTGTATCCAAGGTAATCACCCGTTCGTGAATGGTTTTTGCACGTTCTATAAGGGCTAAAGAATCTTTTTGTGAAGTAGATGAGTCCATTGATTTTTTGTCTTTTTTACAGGAAAGTATACTGAGCGTTAAAAAGGAAAATAGAAAAATTTTTCTTATTATCGGAAGGATTAAATTAAAGTTGTGAAGTTACAAAAAAGCATTCCAAATTGAATTAAATCGTATATTTAATGACTAATCAAAAGATTTCCATTTTGAGATTACCTTATTACTTTCTTCTTGTGATACTTGTTTCTTGCAAGGAAAAAGATGCGCCAACAGCTGAATATTCTTGGAATTCGATGACTGTAACGGCTTCTGCGTATAATTCCACCATTGCACAATCTGACGGTAGTCCACATTTGACCGCTTGGGGAGACAGTCTTCGACCGGGTATGAAATACATTGCCGTTTCACGTGATTTGATCCGTAAGGGACTGAAGCACAATACACCTGTGGTTATCGAAGGTTTTGAGGGCTTATATCTAGTAAAGGATAAAATGCACCATAAATGGCGAAATAAGATTGACATCTATATGGGGATGGACATTAAAGCAGCTAGACAATGGGGAAGACGAAAAATTTGCATCGATTATAGACTGAAAATTAAATAGCCACATAATCACTTAAAAACATATGAAAAAAACATTCTACTATGCTGTAACAATTGCATTCTTGTTGTTGGGTTGTAAAACCAATGAAGACAAAAAAGAACAATTAGTTTTCGAAGCCCCTAAAGCTAAAAAAATAGCTAAAGGGCTGGAATCTCATGGCGACAAACGAACAGATGATTATTTTTGGATGCGGTTGAGTGATGCCCAGAAAAACGCAAAAACTCTTGATTCTCAAACCCAAGATGTAGTTAATTACCTCAAGGCCGAAAATGACTATTTAGACAAAGTCATGGAACACACCGAAGACCTACAAGATACCCTATACAACGAAATTGTTGGCCGTATAAAAAAAGATGATGCTTCAGTGCCTGTAAAAGATAATGGTTATGAATATTATACGCGTTATGAGGAAGGCAATGATTATGCCTATTATTGTCGAAATAAGATGGGAAGTGATCTGGAGGAAATTATCTTCAATGGTCCTGAAATGTCAAAAGGACATACTTATTTTGGTATTGGAGGACAGGAGGTAAGCCCCAATAATGAATTGATGGTTTATGGCATCGATACCTTGTCCAGGCGTCAGTACACACTTTATTTCAAGAATCTTAAAACCGGCCAACTGCTACCAGATCAATTAAAAAACACAAACGGAAGCGCTGTTTGGGCCAATGACAATAAAACATTATTTTATGCCACTAAAGATGAACAGACCTTACGTGAAAATAAAATCTTCAAGCATGTCTTGGGAACGGACCAATCAACTGATGTTCTGGTATTTGAAGAAACTGATGATACCTTTAGTGCCTTTATTTTTAAAACAAAATCGAAAGCATATTTGATGATAGGAAGTAGTCAAACACTTTCCACCGAGTATCGTTTTTTGGACGCCAATACCCCAGACGGTAATTTCAAGGTCATTCAGCCGCGAGAGGCCAATTTGGAATATTCCGTAGAACATTTTGGGAAAGATTTTTATATAAGAACCAATCTCAATGCAAAAAATTTTTTATTGGTAAAAACACCTGTGACTTCAACCAGTAAAGAGAACTGGACGGACGTTGTCCCACATCGTTCGGATGTTTATTTTCAAGATTTTGAGCTGTTCAAAAATTATTTGGTTCTTACAGAACGAAATAACGGATTGATAAGTATCAGGGTGATGGCATGGGATAATTCCCAGGATTATTATTTGCAATTCAATGACCCCAGTTATTTGGCCTATACAACTGATAATTTGGATTTTGATACTGACATTTTACGTTATGGATATTCTTCTTTGACCACGCCAAACAGCATTTATGAGTACAACATGAAAACCAAGGGGCAGACTTTGCTAAAACAGGATGAAGTGATAGGTGGTAATTTCTCTGCAGAAAATTACACTTCTGAACGATTGTTTGCCACGGCTACTGACGGCACTAAAATCCCTATTTCAATAATGTACAAAAAAGGAATTGACAAGAACGGAAAAAACCCATTCTTGCTATATGGCTACGGATCTTATGGGAATATTCAGGAGGCAGCTTTCAAATCTGATATTTTGAGTTTGGTTGATAGAGGATTTATTTATGCGATTGCCCACATTAGGGGAGGTCAGGAAATGGGACACGACTGGTATGAAAATGGCAAATTGCTCAAAAAGAAAAATACTTTTACCGATTTTATTGATAGTGGTGAGTTTCTAATAAAACAAGGTTACACCAATCCTGACCATCTGTTTGCTATGGGCGGAAGTGCGGGTGGGTTGTTGATAGGCGCCGTCATAAATATGAAGCCCGATTTATTTCACGGTGTGATTGCTGCCGTACCTTTTGTGGATGTAATTTCTACCATGATGGATGAAACGATTCCATTGACGACTTTTGAATTTGACGAATGGGGAAATCCAAAGGAAAAAGAATCGTATGATTATATGAAATCTTACTCGCCGTATGATAATGTAGAAGCCAAAGCTTATCCCAATATATTGGTCACAACTGGGTATTGGGACAGCCAAGTACAATATTGGGAACCTGCCAAATGGGTTGCCAAACTTCGCGCCATGAAAACAAATGACAACCTATTGTTGATGGATTGCAATATGAAAACAGGACATGGCGGTGCTTCAGGTCGTTTTGAACGTTACAAGCGTACAGCATTGATGTATGCATTTTTGTTGGATTTGGAACGAAACTCAAAATAAAAACTGGCAAGTGATGAGTTTGCCAGTTTTCGATGCACTGTTTGATTGATTGACCGCGCCTTTCGCGTGGCAGGTGTTAATTTTTTGAGGTTTCCAAATCGTCGTAAAGACCGTTTGAATCGTCAATGATTTTTGCTAAAGTTTTCATTGTTTTTTGATTTTATCGTTGATTGATGAAGAAGCCCGTTAATATGTGTAACGTCTTTTGCTGTTCCAACTTTCACTTTTGGTATTATGAAATGTTCCTGTTAATCTGTTGCTGTTTAAAGTTCTCATGATTTCTATTTTTATTGTCCACTTTTTCGTGGTAAGTTGATTAATTAAAGTTGATTGGTTTTTGTTATTTACTTATATAATGTCTTTTGCTGTTCCAATTTTCACTTTTGGTATTGTGAAATGTTCCTGTCAATCTATTGTTGTTTAAAGTTCTCATTGTTTCTCTTTTTATTGGGCCACGCTTTAGTGGTTGGTTGATTAATTAAAGTTGATTGTTTTTGTTATTTAGTTATATAACGTTTTTTGCTGTTCCAGGATTCAGTTTTGGTATTGTGAAATGTTCCTGTCAATCTGTTGCTGTTTAAAGTTCTCATTGTTTCTATTTTTTTATTGGTTAATGTTTATTTATATAAGATAGACGACGATTATAAAGTTTTGTTACAGTACTTTGTATAACAAGGTAATGATTTAACATATTTTAACATTAAATCCATTTAATACCAATAGAGTAGAAGAAGGCATAAAAATGTCAATTTGACCGATACACATTGAAAAAATGTCAGATTATTGCCAAAAATTAAGTTTGGTATTTTTTTTGAAAATATCATTTAGAAATAAAGTTTAACTTAAAAATTTGATTTACTATGACAACTTTAGTAACCATGCCAAAAAATGGCAACGATGTTTCGGTGAAGAGAAACAGACCGTCTATTCCAGGTTTATCATCTTGGGTTGACGATTTATTTGAAAATGGATTAGGAACAGGTTTTCTTTCTAATTTTAATAATGGAATGACACTTCCGGCAGTGAATATCAAAGAAAACAAAAATGAATACTTTTTGGAAATAGCCGTTCCTGGGATGAAAAAGTCTGATTTTAACATCGATGTAGAGAATAAAATTCTATCGATTTCTTCTGAAAGAAAAGAGGATCGTGAAACTAATGAAGAAAATTACACGTGTAAGGAGTTTGGATATTCTTCATTCAAAAGAACCTTTAAATTGCCTGAAACAATAGAATCTGATAAAATAAATGCCAAATACATTGATGGAATCCTTGCAATCCATCTTCCTAAAAGGGAAGAGGCAAAAGAAAAACCTGCAAAACGAATCAATGTTTCTTAAAACAAACAGCGTTTAAAGGATGAAATAAAAAGAGAAGCCAGTACAGGTTTCTCTTTTTTTGTTAAATCTTTTCAACAATAGCGTTCAATAACCCTTATAAAACCTTAATTTTGTACGAATTTTTTTGAAGAAGCCACATGTATGTCAGACATTATCGAAATTGTAAACGAACAAAAAACCAAAAAAAGCCTGTATGATTATCAGCTGGCCGATCTTAATCGCATCTTTGAGGTTTATGATACGTCTTCGGATAATTTCAATTTGCTTTACCA
Source organism: Aquaticitalea sp. (assembly GCA_041748055.1). Classification (GTDB taxonomy): domain Bacteria; phylum Bacteroidota; class Bacteroidia; order Flavobacteriales; family Flavobacteriaceae; genus JBPOFM01. Next base: position 4,724 of record JBGTDZ010000346.1, on the reverse strand, counting down.
ATTGCCAACAGGTGGCGGGAAGACGGTTATTTTTTCCGAAATTGTCCGCCGCTACATTCAAAATCACGACAAGAAAGTTGTCATTCTTACCCATCGGATTGAATTGTGCAAGCAAACTTCCAAAATGCTTTCCGGATTTGAGGTAAAGAACAAAATCATCAACAGTAAGGTAAAGGAATTGCCAGACCAAGACCAATATAAATGTTTTGTGGCCATGGTAGAAACCCTGAACAATCGTCTGAACGACAAAAAACTGAAACTGGATGATGTAGGTCTAGTCATCATCGATGAGGCACATTACAATTCCTTCCGAAAACTCTTTAAATTTTTTGAGAAATGTTTGATCCTTGGTGTGACGGCTACTCCATTGAGCAGCAATATCAAATTGCCGATGAAGGACAACTATTCAAAGTTGATTGTAGGGGATGATATTTCAACCTTGATAAAAAACGGTTTTTTGGCGCAGGCCGAAATGTACAATTTTGATGTGGAGTTGAATACATTGAAAATTGGAATCAATGGTGATTATACCGTAAAATCTTCTGAGGCACTTTACACCAATTCGCACATGTTGAGCAAACTGATGTTTGCCTACGAGGAAATGTCCAAAGGCAAGAAAACTTTGATTTTCAACAATGGCATCAATACGTCCAAGGAAGTCTACTACACCTTTAAACGTGCTGGATACAACATAAGACATCTCGATAATACTTGTAACAAGCAAGAGCGGAAGGAAATCCTTAAATGGTTCAGAAATACACCAGACGGCATTTTGACTTCTGTGAGCATTCTCACAACTGGTTTTGATGAACCCACCGTAGAATCTGTTATCTTGAATAGAGCCACACGTTCATTGACTTTATATTTTCAAATGATTGGACGTGGTTCAAGGATTTTGGAAAACAAGAACAAATTTTTGGTTTTGGATTTGGGGAATAATGTGGTTCGTTTTGGAGCTTGGCATCAATCCGTAGATTGGCAGCACATATTTAAATATCCCGATATGTACCTAGATAATCTTCGTAATGATGAAGATATAGAGCGCGATTTTGTTTATGTGATGCCCGATTCTGTCCGTAAAAAATTCCGAAAATCAAAATGTATTGAATTTGACATGAAGGGAGAATATAAAGATGCCATTCGCAACGGATTAAAATCCATCACGGCCATTGAACGCTCGATAGAACAACATTCCCAAATCTGCATTGAGAACAGTGACACCATCCAAGAGGCGAGGACCATGATTCAATTGCTTCAGGACGATATTGGATATCGCATCAAACAATATTCATATTGCATCATGAACAGCACACAAAATTATAAAGACTGGTTGATGGACGAATACATTAGAAAATTGCGTTTGAGTTTCAATGGTAAATTTTAACATGCAGTTGAAAATTTAAGTAAGCAAAATTCGTTAGTTTAGTCATTAGGTATAGTTTTTGCGTGTCTACAAACAGACAACAACTTTTTATGAAACTTAATTTTATAATTATTTCTTTTCTGTTAATTACATTCCATTCGAATGCACAAGTGGACAGTAGCAATAAATCAATTCCTATTCCGGCTGCGGAGACAAAGGAAGAAAAAAAAGAGATTGCTCCGGCTCCCGTCTTAATTAAACCAGAAGACAAACCAAGCCTAACTACGAAGAAAGACAATATGAGCGGCATTCCAATTCAAAATAGAGTGACCATGAAACCCTCGGAAGAGGAATTTTCCATGATGGATAAAAGTAACCTTATTGATCCAGGAAAGATTTTTGAAGACAAATGGGCCAATGAAAAAAGAAAGCAACAACTTGAAATATACGAGAACATACCTCCCGAGTTGTTGGGTGATCAATTTTTAGGTGATTTTAAGATAAAAGGCGATGTGGCAAATGTTATCTGTAGGGATTTTGGGGAAGAAGACGGCGATTTAATAAAAGTCTTGCTGAATGATGAAGTTGTGATTGCACGATTGGTGCTTACCAATGGTTTTAAATCTTTTAAAATTCCGTTGGTCGAAGGAATCAACAAAATAGATTTCTTAGCATTGAATCAAGGGACGGTCGGTTTCAATACTGCAGAGTTTCAATTGTTTGACGAGAACGAAATGGGGATTTCCAAAAACAATTGGTATCTCGCCACGGGGAAAAAAGCAACCCTTATTCTCATCAAAGAGTAATTGATTTTTTAAATTTAAGCCAAAGGAAAGAACAGTCCTGTTGGTACAGCGTGTAAATTCAAATCCCTGATACAATCTTCAATTTCCTTAACTGAGATGACTTTATTGGTATGGATGATAAAAACGGTTGGTTTGCTATCTCTTTCAAATAGGACATCCTTAATACCTTCCAACTGCATTAATGATTCTTGGATTTTATTTAGTTCTTTAGGGTCCTTTGCATTGGTAGTGAATTTTTTGCCATAATTTCCCGGAATTACATTCTCTGATAAAAAGCTCATAAAATCATTATTTTTAATCTAATTAAAATTAAGGAATAAAATGCAATTTCCCTCATTTAAAATACATCATGCTCCTTATTTATCCCTTGTTTTTTCTTTTCTGGTTTTTTACTTTCTTTTTTGTCATTGAAGATGAGTGGGTAGTCTTTTTCTCCGAGTGCGACGATTTTGATGATATTGACCACTGCATAATACAGCATAACTTGAGTATAGTGGTCATCTTTCAATTTGGATTTGGATCCCTAACTGAAACTCAATAAAGTCAGTAATAAAGCCAAAATAGTTACAAAGGCCAAAACAATATGGTATTGCACAAGGTATTGATTCCAGGCAAAGAAGATATAATCAATATTTAGCTTCATAACCACTTAAACTACTTAGAAAATAGGCGCAAAACCCCTTATAAAGGCTGCGAATATTCCTGCATATAAGGCTCTTTGGTTATATTTGGTAAGTTACATAGACCTCAAATATTATAAATAACATTTTTAATATAGTTCCAAAATAAGAAAAAGCAATATTCCACATTTTCCCTCATACAACAATATATAAAGTATGATTTTAATCCAAAGTACCTTAATATCTTTAGTAAATTTGTAAGTACCCAATTGCTCTAATGGCAAAAACATCTAATTCACATTAAATGAAAAATCTTGTTCTACCCAAAATTGTCATAATTGGCGCTGGTTTTGGCGGCATTACCATTGCCAAGTCCTTAAAAAACAAACCTGTGGATGTTCTTTTAATTGACCAACACAATTATCATAATTTTCAACCTCTCATGTACCAAATCGCTACAGGAGGTTTAGAACCCGATAGTATAGCGTATCCCGTTCGGCGAATTTTTAGGGAGCAGAAAAATTTCAGTTTTCGTATGGCAAAGGTTGAAAACGCTGATACGGAAAATCAAAATCTGCAGACATCCATAGGGACCATTGCCTATGATTATTTGGTCATTGCCACAGGTAGCACCAACAATTTTTTCAATTTTGAACCAGTAAAGGAGAAATTATTGACACTAAAATCGATTCCCGATGCACTCAATATGCGTAGTTACATTTATCAAAATCTTGAAAAGGCACTGGCGCATGAGCATGAGTCGGTTGAACAATTGATGAATGTGGCCATTGTGGGAGGTGGACCTGCAGGTATCGAACTGGCCGGGGCGCTATCCGAAATGAAACATTATGTGCTTCCCAAGGATTTTCCTGATTTGGATTTTTCAAAAATGAGTATCCATCTTTACGAAATGGCTCCAAAGCTATTATCAGCAATGTCTGAGCAGGCATCTGATAAAACGCTGACTTATTTAAAGAATTTAGGAGTGAAGGTTTTTTTGAATGCAAAAGTAGAAAAATACGATGGGCAAATTCTCGAAATTGCAGATGCTGAGAAGTTCGTAACTGATACCGTTATTTGGACGGCAGGTGTAAAGGCGGCATCAATAGAGGGACTTCCAAAAGAATCAATTATAAGTGGTAGTCGTATTTTGGTGGATGAGTTCAATGCCGTTAAAAATGTTAAGAATGTCTTTGCCATTGGTGATGTTGCAGCCTGTGTTACCAAAGAAAACGCCAAAGGGCTCCCAATGTTAGCTCCAGTGGCACAACAGCAAGCCAAACAGTTAAAAAAAAATCTGTTGAATCTTATTAACAACCGACCGTTGGAACCATTTAAATATTTCAATAAAGGGGTCATGGCCACCATTGGTCGTAATAAGGCAGTGGTAGATTTACCCGTATGGAAGTTTCAAGGTACGTTTGCCTGGCTGGTATGGATGTTCGTTCATATCATGTCTTTGGTTGGATTCAGAAATAAGATAGGCGCTTTTGCTGATTGGATGACAAACTATTTTACTTATGATAAGCCCCTTGGTCTGATTATTAGACCCTATAAGCGCCCGTAATAAAATTTTTTTTGCCAAAATCAAAATCTATCGCTTATCTTTGAAAAGTGTTGGGGATTTAGAGCGAAATTTTCTATATTAACCTCACATTGTAATATTAATCATTTAAAAATTAGAATGGCAAAGTCGCAACAGACCTACAGTAAAATTGAAAAAGAAAAGGCTCGCGCTAAAAAACGTGAGGAAAAACAAAAGAAAAAAGATGCCCGTAAAGCAGAAGGTGGAAGTGGTGGCATCCAGTTTGCCTATGTGGATGCATACGGTAACCTAACAGACACACCGCCAAATCCGGATGACAGAATAATTGTGGAGGCAGAAGATATTGTCCTTGGAATACCTAAAAAAGAGGAGGGCGAACAGGAAGATTC
>JBGTDZ010000345.1:0-5742 GCA_041748055.1 Aquaticitalea sp. | reverse complement strand
TCATCATTCAAAAACAACATGGACCAAATCATGTTTTTAGCCACTGAAAATTCCCGTGCCCTAAAGAATACCCAAGTGAAGTTGACGAGCGTGTAGGTGAGGAGTGCTAATAAAATACCGAAAAGAACAATGCCCCTCATGATATCCAAGGAGTGGATACGGTCTGTTGCTTTTAATGGGGTCAATGATGTTGGTGTGTTGGTCATAATGGTTAGTTTTAAAGTTGGTTAGAAAAAAGTTAAAACTGAAAATAGATAAACTGCTCGCCACTTCCTTGTGAAATTGCAATCAGAAAAAACATTACTGCCCAAACGATTCCCAAAACCCATGTAGGTGTTTTTAAAGACACTTCCTTCATGGATGTATTTCTCATAAACCAATGGCACAAAAATAAAATGCCAATGAGCGTGAATACTTTAAAAATGTCGAAGGAATACAGGACTTTTTCCCCTTCATCATTCAAAAACAACATGGACCAAATCATGTTTTTAGCCACTGAAAATTCCCGTGCCCTAAAGAATACCCAAGTGAAGTTGACGAGCGTGTAGGTGAGGAGTGCTAATAAAATACCATTATAAGGACCAATTTTAATATTAATTTTGGTTTTCAACATTCGCTCTACCACCAAATAAATGCCATGTAATGCGCCCCAAATTACAAATGTCCATGCGGCACCATGCCATAGGCCTCCGAGCAACATTGTTATCATCAAAGCCGCGTACATTCGCACGACACCATGTTTGTTACCTCCCAATGGAATGTATAAATAATCACGTAACCAAGTGGACAATGAGATGTGCCAACGTCTCCACAAATCAGAGAATCCGATGGCTGCATAAGGATATCTAAAGTTATCAGGAAGAATGATTCCAAGCATCAAAGAAATTCCGATGGCACAGGTCGAATAACCTGCAAAATCGAAGAATATCTGACCCGAAAAGGCGAGGGTTCCTGCCCAAGCATCCAATCCGTTCAGAATGTCTTTGGAGCCAAATACCGTATCGGCGGTATCAGATAACAACGTATCTGCCAATACCACTTTCATGAACAATCCAATGGTCAATAAGAACAACCCCCAAATGAATTGATTGATAGTGGCTTTTTTCTCTTCATAAAATTGCGAAATTAATTCTTCAGCCCGCACAATTGGACCCGCAACAAGTTGTGGGAAGAAAGTGACATAAAGCGCAAAATCCAAAAAGGTTTTGGCGCGTTCGGTGCGTCTCATATACATATCAATAGTGTAGGACATTGTCTGAAAAGTGTAGAAGGAAATTCCCATTGGCAGGATGATGTCCATAGGTTGTGCCTGATAGCCATAACCGTATGAATTCACCACAGAAGTGAAATTGTCGAGCATGAAATCTCTGTACTTGAAAAAAGCTAAGAACCCCAGATTGACGAACATGCTCAATATCAACCACATTTTGCGCTTGCGTTGATTTTCTTCTTCTGCTAATTTTTTACCAGCAATCCAATCGACCATTGTGGAAATCCATAATAGTATGACCAACGGTGGATTCCACAATCCATAAAACACATAACTTGCAAAGAGCAACATTCTTTTTTTGTTGGTCCAATTGAATAGTTTTGAATAATAAAGTGCCAAAACGATTACCAAAAACACTACGAAACTTAACGAGTTGAACAGCATAATTAATTGGAATTAGATTTAGACAATACGCCATCTTCCTTCATGATTTTTACCAATTCTGTAGTAAAATATCTTGCATCTGGTGCTGATAAATGTGACCATTCAGGACAATCCAAATTTTTGAACTGGTCATAATCTTCGTAGTGATAGGCATGTGCATTCGTGGTCTTCACCAATGGATCCCAAAATTCAGCTCGGGGTAAAAATTTGTCTTCACCACCCTTTAGCCAACCACTTGATGGACATCTTAAAAGAATGAGATTGCCCCCTCGTTTCATGAATTTTTCGGCATCTGTAGCGAAAAATTTTGTTGTTGCTTCTTTATCAGGTGGATTTTTATTTCCCATGATAAAAAATTTCCAAACCTTTTGTACTGAATTAGCAAACGCAGTATCGGTAGCTGTTCTTTCACTCATCGGGTTGTTTCGGTCTTCTTCTATATAGGCGAAGGCATAGAAAGGTGGGCCCTTGGGTTCTCCTGTCCTGTTACCTATGTCCACCGTATTCAATAAGGATTTAAGGTCAATATCGTCCGACCAGCCTTCTTCACTTTTGGAAATAAGAACCAAATTTTTTTGAAGCGGAAGCGACAGCCAGTGATTCAATCGTTGGGCATAGGTTCTATCCTCAAAATAATCCACCCGGGATTGTGCGCGTTTCCAAGGGCTAGCCTCTGGGAAAGTGGTAGAAAAAAAGAGACCAGGAGTGACGCCTACTAAAATGGTTCCCTTAAAATCGGTATTATTTACAATGTCGTGAAACGTTGGTAAGGGCGATGCGCCTGCGCAAGCCAATTGAATCGGTCGGACCCCGGTTTCCTTTTCCCATTCATTGAGTTGAATATCAAATAGAACACGGGAAGAACCGAGAAGCACGACGTCATTTTCAGATGCGTGGTTTACTTTTGCACGTTGAACAGCCCACAAGTTTTTGTCGTCATCCAAATCTGGAATTTTGCCTTGGTTTCTCCAATAGATTTCCCAAGCAACAATGCTGAAGACACTTAAGGTCACAGCAATTAATAGTGATTGTTTTAGATTCATTTTGGTTGGTTTTTTGGTTGGTTATTAAAAATAGGTTCAGAAAGAACCTTCATCTACATCTTTTATAAACGTTATCAATCCCGGGAAAAAGGTTTCTGGGTCGTCATATTGCGAACAATGACTGCCGTTGGTGGTTACACTTCTTCCGTTTTGCACTTGTGTACTCATCCATTCCATATATTTTGGATCCATCGTGTCGTGTTTTCCCCCAATCATAAGGGTTGGAACAGTCAATTCCTTTAACCTATCGGACACATCCCAGCCTTTCAACGTTGCATTTCCGGTGACACCAAATTCGCTGTAACCTTGCATATAGATGTAAATATTTGGATTGAGATGGGAAAAGGCTCGGTTGATGAATTCTGGCCATTCGTCCAACGGTTTACGTAGAATATGCTCTGTGTAATAATGGTTCATAACCAGTTCGGTATATCTAGGATTTGTGAAATCTTCCTTGGCTTCCATATCCTTTATTTCTTTATAAACTTCTGGTGGCAGTTGGGCTCCCAAAACTTCGGCATACTTTTCATATTCAGGAATGCTCGCCATCATATTTGAAATGATAAGTCCCTTTAGATTATCCTGATATTTCAAAGCGTATTCCATGGCGAGAATGCCGCCCCAAGATTGGCCGAGTAGGTAAAAATTGTCTTTATCAAGATTTAAAGCATTTTGAACTTGCTCCACTTCATCCACAAAATGTTCAATCGTCCAAAGGGTGGAATCGTTTGGTTTGTCGCTGTAATAAGAATCGAGCTGGTCGTAATAGATGTATTCAATTTCCTCATTTGGAAAATAGCCGTCAAAATTCTCAAAAAACTCGTGCGTACCTCCAGGGCCACCATGAAGTAGCAAAACTTTCATTTTGGGATTGCTGCCTACGCGTTTTGTCCATACATTAAAAGTGCCTTTTGGGGTAGTGATGGGAATCATTTTGATGCCACCCGTAATTTGGTCGTCGCTTTTGGAATAATCGAAATAGCTCGAATTTTTGGTGCTATTATGTTCTGTTGATTTTTCGGGTTGGTCAACGCAACTCATCATTAACGTGATAATAATTGCTGATAAATAGATAGATGTTTTCATGTTATTGATTAAAAATCATTTTTATTGAATGAAATACACTTTTTTAATTTTTCTATTTTCTATGTGATAAATGGCTACCGCTTCTATGAATTGTTCTCCAAATCTTACACGTTCCTTGTCGATTACTATATTTCCTTGAACAATTCTTCCCACTAATTCACAATGCAAATTGGGCGTATTCTTGAACATTTGAGAATAGGTTACCCTCATGGTCTCTTTTCCTTTAAACTGTATTGTATTTGGGTATAGATAAACTTCCACATCATCAGCATAGGGTTCTAAAAAAGCATCGATGTTTCTTAAATTATAGCCATTCAATTGACGTTGGGCCAAATCTTCTGGTGTGTCTTTAAGCATCTCTTCAGGATTGAAAACGAGTCCATTATTAATGACACGATTGATTTTTGTGACGTTGTCTATGTTTTCAATAGGATTGGCTTCCAACAAAACGAGGTTGGCTTTTTTTCCTACGGTAACACTTCCAAATGCTTTTTCTTTATTCAATATTTTTGCGCCATTTATGGTGGAAGCGGTTAAAATCTGCCAAGTACTCATTCCGCTTTTTTTCATCGCTTGTAATTCTTGCAAATAGGAAGAAGCATGCATGGTCCCTATATTTCCGGCGTCTGTACCGGTGGCCAGAAGCACGCCAGCGTCCGACAACAGTTTGATGTTTGCCATTCTAATCGATTCAGACTTTTTGTTTCTAGCTTCCTGAGCCAGAGTTCCAGTCTTATATTTATTCACAAGGGTAGTATCGGCCAAGTGTTTTAGATCCAATAATGAACCTAATTGATATGGATCGGCATATTGAAGTTCATGTTCACTAAAATTTAAATTTTGACTGAAGGTATTGTTATAACCTGATGGTACTATTAAAGTAGGAATAAGAACGGTTTTATTCTTTTTCATCAATTGGATAAAATCATTTTTTAAAATCTCGTCATCAATGAAATGCACCAGAAAATCGGCCCCATTTTCTACTGCCAATTGTGCAGTAATACGCTGTGTGGCATGAACCGCAACTTTTAGATTATTTTTATGGGATTCATCAATGATTGCTTTTACGATGGACAGGTTTTTTTTGGCACTGGCTTCAATGTCCAATCCATCTGCGCCTGCGATGTACCAAATTTTGATGAAATCTGGTTGATAGGGTAGTTGCTGCTGTACGCCTTTAATGCCTTCCTCTATTGATGTTGTAAGAATAAAAGGCCCATTATCGCCCAAATTCTCATAGACTTTTGGTTGGTAAGTGGTTAATAGTGGACCCGTAATAAAAATCGATGGCACGGAATCGTTGGACATAAAATCTTTTCGCTGTTGTAAAAAATGAAAATTGGCACCTACATCAATGACATTGGTGATGCCTTGCTTTAGGTAGCGCAACAGTTTTTGCTCCATGTCTTCTTTTGCCAATTGGATTTCCTTTTCATACGGCATGTATTTTTGCAAATCAATGGCATCCGGTCGTGTGTATAGACCACTATTTTGAAAGAAATGTATGTGTGCATCGGTCAATCCCGGGATTAAGTATTTTCCACGCCCATCAATAAAAGTGGCATTTTGAGGAATCTTTACTTTTTTGCTCGATTGGATGTTGCTGATCAAGTCATTGGTAATCGTTACTGTTTGATTTGGAATTAACCTATGTTTTTCGACATCGGCAACAGTGACATTGGTGATGTAGGTTTGAGAAAAGAGAGTGATAGAACAAAGCAAGGTAATGCCTATACAAAGCAGAGTTTTCATGGTGTTGGTTTTCATACGGTTAGCGCTTGTTAAGATATTAAAAGTTTGTCATTTGTTGATTTTTTTGTATGAATTTTATTAATCCCTTTTTAAATATTGTTCTAGTTCAGTCCTAAGAATGGTCTTTTGAATTATCATGTTTTCTCTTTCGAATGTAAATCCATCAATATGCTTTTTATGTTTTAAAAAATTTATAAACTGAATAGA
>JBGTDZ010000344.1:0-16656 GCA_041748055.1 Aquaticitalea sp. | reverse complement strand
AACGAATCGCTTATAGATTTGCAAGAAGAATCCAATTTGTTAGCTAAACAAAGCAACTTCAAAACGGATAAAATGGTTTTTACAACACACTTAAGTGGTAGTAATGAAGTGCCTGCGAGAGACACCAATGCCACTGGCGAGGTAATTGTTCGCATTAGCAAAGATGAATTGTCTATACATTTTAAACTTATTGTTGCCAATGTTCAAACAAACATTACTGGTTCACATTTTCATATGGGCCCAGCCATTGTTAATGCTGGTGTTGTTGTAAACCTTTTGAATATAAGTGATTCCCCGCCAAATACCAGTGCTCCTGTGAATGGTGTATTGGCAGAAGGTACCATTACAGCTAGCAACTTATCAGGCGCTCTTTCTGGGATGCCTTTAAGTGACTTGATTTCTGCTATTAAAACTGGCAATATATATGTTAATGTTCACTCTACAACCTATCCAGGTGGTGAAATTAGAGGACAATTATAAAATTCAATTTTTAAAATGATGAAATCAAAACCCTAGTTGAAGAATTTCAGCTAGGGTTTTTAATAAAACTTTATGTTGCCGAAAATATCATTATCTATTCTCTTAACGTTTCAATTCAAAATGTCGAGTTACTGAGTTACCATCAATAAACTCAATATTAAACCATTAATCATTAGCTGTAAGAGGCTGGTCACTGAATGTCCCATCCCAACCAAAAAAGTCATTTTCCATATCCATTAATAATTTTCCATAGCGATTATATATTTTTATAGAATAAACATGTGAGATAGTACCTTTAAGTTTCCAACTATCATTAACACCATTTTCTGTAATGATAATAAACCGTTAGCTAGCTCAACACTTCTTCTTTAAAAAGTACCCTGACGGGTAATTCCCTCCACTGAACTCCAGTTTTAAGCTTATATAAAATAGCATTTACTATTTCTACTAAAGGAACAGTTGGAGTAAAACCTCGCTTGGTTTTAGGTAAATGAGCAACTAACTCCATTAATGAGTAAATAATGGGTTGTTTTGTAATATTTTACGTGTGGTAACGCAAATATACAACTGCAACCCTAGTACTCCCTTAAAAGTTTAAACCACTTCAAAAAAGAAAATTGCGCCTTTAATTTTAACATGAAAAATCAAAAATAATATTAATGTGATTTTCAAATAATAGTTGCAAGAAGTAGGGCGACTTATTATAATCGCTCTACCATCCCAATAGTGATCGGGATAGCCGGGATATGAGGTTTGGGAAAACTATAACTTGTAGCTCCACCAGTCCCGATGCCTCGGGAGAACCTGGATTTAAAGTAGCTCCACCAGGACTCGAACCTGGATCTAAAGTTTAGGAAACTTTTGTTCTATCCCTTGAACTATGGAGCCGTTAAACAAAAAAGCATCCCAAATTCCGACAAGTCGAAACAAGGAAAGCCTTTCATTGGCAATACCAAACTACAATTTGATATTACTACTTTCCGTTCCGAAAGCTATCGAAATCGGAAACAACACAACTGCTTTAATATGCCAAAAAAAGCCCCAACTTCTTGGAGCTTTTGCTCCCGATAGCTATCGGGATTGCGGTCTGGACGGGACTCGAACCCGCGACCTCCGCCGTGACAGGGCGGCATTCTAACCAACTGAACTACCTGACCGTTCTCTTAATTGCGGTTGCAAATATACGCCCTGTTTTCTATACCGCAAATATTTTGCGCAATTTTTTAAAAAATATTTAGCTACTTGAATTTACCGCGTTCTACCATATAGGTTGTGAGAATTCTATCAAAACTTTTGTTAATGTCTGCCTCGACATATTTTATTTGGTATTGGCCACATTTGAGACGCAATTCATCAAAATACGCCTGTACATTGGACTCGTATGTATCTTTTATAGTATCAGCGTATAAGTTGATGAACTCGCCCGTTTCGACATCTATAAAGCGTTTCGGTGTATTGTCAAAATCAAATTTTATTTCCTTTTCTCTATCAAAAACATGGAACAGAACCACTTCGTGCTTATTATGTTTTAAATGCCGAAGCGCTTCAAACAATTTGGATTCATCGGTTGTGGTCTGAAACATATCCGAAAAAAAGAAAATCAAGGAACGACGGTGAATGTTTTCAGCAATCTGATGCAAATAGGTGTATGTTTCAGTTTGTTTCTTTACATGCTTTGACATGACCATCTTACTCAATTGACCCAATAACATTTGATGATGACGTTCACTGCCTTTTTCTGGAGAAAAATAATCGTAGGCCTCACTATATATACTTAATCCAACAGCATCCCTTTGCTTTTTGAATATGTGCATCAAACTCGCTGAAGCCAGTGCTGAAAAAGCTATCTTATTCAATTTATTGATAGAAAACTCTTTCATTTGCGGATAGTGCATAGAGCTGCTATTATCAATTATAAGGTGGCAGCGAAGGTTGGTTTCCTCATCATAGCGTTTGGTGAACAACTTATCGGTTTTCGCATACAATTTCCAATCGATATGCTTGGTGCTTTCACCTTGGTTATAAATTTTATGTTCTGCAAATTCCGCCGAAAACCCATGAAACGGACTTTTATGCATCCCAGCAATAAAACCCTCTACCACTTGCTTGGAGAGCAGTTCAAGGTTTTTAAATCCTCCTGTTTTATTGAGTTCTTGGTGTATATCCATAAGCCCAAGATGACCTCCCCAAAGGGAAGGAATTGTTAGCTATAATTAATTTATTATTAGATAATTTTAAAGATTGATATGTGCAAGTTTTCCCCTTTGGGATTTAGGGCATTTTAGGGGGCAAGGCTATCCACTATCCCATACTCCATAGATTCCTTTGCTCCCATCCAATGGTCGCGGTTAAAATCCTTCAATACTTTCTCTAAGGGTTGACCACAGTTTTCGGCTAATAATCTTGCACTCAACTCTTTGGTTTTTAATATTTCCTGTGCCGTAATCTCTATATCGCTTGCCACACCTCTAGCACCCCCGCTTGGTTGGTGAATCATCACTCTTGCATGGGGTTGGATAAATCGTTTTCCTTTTTCGCCGGCGGACAATAAAATAGAACCCATGGATGCGGCAAATCCTGTACAGATAGTTGACACTTCACTCTTCAATGATTTCATACAATCATAAATCGCAAATCCTGAGGTAACATACCCTCCAGGGCTATTGATATAGAGATGGATGTCTTTGGTTTCAATGGCGTCCAAATACATCAAGCGGTCTATCACGTGTTTTGCGGATTTATCATCTACCATTCCCCAAAGGAATACTTTGCGTTCTTCTATCAATTTGCTGTCAATAGCATCTTGTATTTTTGTTTTATTGCTCATTATTCTAAATTTTTATCTAAAATAAAAAAAGGTTTACCATTATGGCAAACCTTTTGTCATTTCTTTATGTTTAATTCTTATAACAGTCCGTCAATAGCATCTGTGTAAGCATTTTTTGGTGCTACACCAACTTGTCTTCCTACGACTTCCCCATTTTGGAATATCAAAACTGTTGGAATATTACGCACACCATATTTTGCCGCAAATTCCTGATTTGCATCTACATCTACTTTGCCGACCACGGCTTTTCCTTCATATTCCTGACTTATTTGATCGATGATTGGACCCACCATTCTACAAGGTCCGCACCAAGCTGCCCAAAAATCTACCATTACGGGCTTTTTACTTTTCAATACTGTTTCTTCAAACGTTGCATCTGTTATTTCTAATGCCATATTTTCTATTCTTTAAGATGTTATTTCATAATTAATTGTACAAAATTAGTCAAAAATTTTGCCAAACCATTCATGCTTAACATTTGTTTTGGTTATGGTTGGATTGGGTCAGGTTATAACGTTTTTGGGCGCATTAACCGAGCTTCCGTTCTATCTTTTTATTGCTATAGCAATATAAGGATGCCATTGCAATCTCTTGCGCGAAATCCAGCTTTAAAAATGAAATACTTATTATTACATCAAATATGTGCTAAATTTCGTTCGACTCATCTGGAGTCGCCTCCATTGTTGTTATACTTTATAAATAAAATCCTTTGGTGCTTCTGGCATTATTTAAAAAATTGGTTTCAGATTTTTTTCAAATAAAAAAATCCTCGAGGGATTTAATCTCTATATATAAATCACAAACAATGGTTTTAAGAACTAAAATATTCTGATACCTGGAGCTTTATTTTCAGAGTGGGAAAAATTAAGAGATTCCTACCATCTCAGGAATCTCTTAATTCAACTTATAAAAGACGTCTTGGTTTGCCAATTCATCCAAAAGTTCCTGGGAAATTTTTACTTTCTGTTTCCTGCTGGACATGTTGAGTTTTAGCTTTTCTTCATTATCATAAATTACAAAATTGAGTCCATGATTGCCTTCGTGCCTCTTGATCAAGTCATTCAGAATTTGGATTCGCTTTTGCTGAAGATCTTTAATATCAAGTTGGATCGATAATTTTTTCGCATAGATTTCCATAACATCGTGCAACATTTGAAAACTGTTGAATTGGATACGAGGTTCGCCTTTCTTGCCTGTTTCTTTTTGGGTCCATCCTTCGGCGATTCGTATTTTTACATACACAAAGGAATTTTTGACCAAAAAGTGCCTGAACTTTAAATATTCCTCACCAAAAATTCGAAATTCGAAACTATCCGTATAATCTTCAACTATAAACGATGCCCAACCTTTGCCTTGCTTGCTCACGCGATGTTGAATGTCTGTGACTACACCCCCAAAACACAATTCGCGATTTACGTACACTTCCAAATGCTTTAGGTGAGCTAAAGTAGCATTACAAAAAGTGTTCATCTCCACTTTGAAATCATCCAATGGATGTCCGGAAATATAAATACCAACGACTTCCTTTTCCCTAGCCAATTTTTCCATCGTACCCCATTCTTCACACTGAGGTACTTGTGGCTCGGCAATTTGAACATCACTGGCATCACCA
Organism: Aquaticitalea sp.; assembly: GCA_041748055.1. Taxonomy (GTDB): domain Bacteria; phylum Bacteroidota; class Bacteroidia; order Flavobacteriales; family Flavobacteriaceae; genus JBPOFM01. Next base: position 11,737 of record JBGTDZ010000344.1, on the reverse strand, counting down.
AATAAACTTACTTGTGCGGAATTTTCATTTTCCTGGTGCTTATTTCCATAGCGAATGGCCTTCTCCAAAAATGTTATGCCATCACCTTCATCAGAAAAATATTGCGCACGATGTGTTGTTTTAAAACAATCAAAACCACCTGCTATGGCTAAATTTTCAAAGGCTTTTTTGTTAGCTGCACGTAAATCTATGCGTTTTGCAAAATCAAAAATGGATTTATAATTGCCATCTTTTTTGCGGTTCTCCACAATAGTGATGACTGCTCCATGACCAACTCCCTTAATAGCTCCCATTCCAAATCGGACGGCGTTATCTTTGTTAACAGAGAATTGATAGTAGGACTCGTTGATATCTGGACCGAGAACTTCAAGCTTCATACGCTTACATTCTTCCATAAAGAAGGTGACTTGCTTAATGTCATTCATGTTATTGGACAATACCGCTGCCATATATTCAGCAGGATAATGTGCTTTAAGATAGGCCGTTTGATAAGCAATCCAAGCATAACAAGTTGAATGCGATTTGTTGAATGCATAACTGGCGAAGGCTTCCCAATCTTTCCAGATTTTTTCAAGAACATCTTTCGGATGTCCGTTCTTTTCACCCCCCTCCAAGAATTTTGGTTTCATTTTATCCAATACAGCCAAAATCTTTTTACCCATTGCCTTACGCAACACGTCTGCCTCACCTTTGGTAAAGTTGGCCAAACGTTGCGATAACAACATCACTTGCTCTTGATATACTGTAATCCCATAGGTTTCCTTAAGGTTGTCCTCCATATCTGGAAGGTCATAGACAATGGGTTCATCACCATGCTTTCGCCGGATAAAACTCGGAATATATTCCATCGGTCCCGGACGATACAAAGCGTTCATCGCAATCAAATCATCAAAAACGGTCGGTTTCAATTCCTTCATGTGTTTTTGCATTCCAGAGGATTCATACTGAAAAATCCCGACTGTTTCCCCCTTTTGGAAAAGCTCATAAGTTTTTTCGTCATCCAATGGAAATGTATCTGGATCGAGCTTGATGCCGTGTTTTGCTTTGACGATTTTAACCGTATCCTTTATCAAGGTCAAGGTTTTCAGTCCCAAGAAATCCATTTTTAAAAGACCTGCATCCTCTACGACGGAGTTGTCAAATTGTGTGACGTACAAATCGGAATCCTTTGCTGTTGCCACTGGGACGAAATCGGTGATGTCGCTGGGCGTTATAATGACACCACAGGCATGGATGCCGGTATTTCTAACAGAACCTTCTAATATTCTTGCGAGATTGACGGTTTCAGCTTCCAAATCTTTGCCTTCAGAAATATTCAATAATTGATTCACTTTCTCTAAATCTTCCTGTCGGAAAGCTTTAGCCAATTGCTTTTCATCATACTCAAATATTTTTCCCAGCTTGGACATAGTGGGAATCAATTTTGCTATTCGGTCGGCATCAAAAAGGGGCAAATCCAACACACGTGCGGTATCCCTAATGGATGATTTTGCAGCCATCGTACCATAGGTTATAATCTGAGCCACCTGACTGCTTCCATATTTTTTGATAACATAGTCCATGACACGGACACGGCCTTCATCATCAAAATCGATATCGATATCCGGCATACTAACACGGTCTGGGTTGAGAAAGCGCTCAAAAAGCAAATCGTATTTTAATGGATCAATATTGGTGATCCAGAGGCAATAGGCGACCACCGACCCAGCCGCAGAACCACGACCGGGACCTACTGAGACATCCATTTTTCGAGCTTCACGGATAAAATCCTCTACAATCAAAAAATATCCTGGATAGCCTGTTTTTTTTATGACATCCAATTCAAAATCAAGACGTTCCTTTATATCATCCGTTAGGTCATCATAGCGCTTTTTTGCGCCTTCATAAGTAATATATCGCAAATAATCGTCTTCATTTTCAAAACTTTCAGGAATATCGAATTTTGGTAGTAGGACTTCACGGGCCAATTGATAATATTCAATTTTGTCGACGACCTCTTTTATATTTGCAATGGCTTCCGGAATGTCTTTGAACAAGGTTTTCATCTCATCAGAAGACTTGAAGTAGTATTCTTGATTTGGCAAACCGTAACGATACCCGCGTCCGCGACCTATTGGAGTGGCTTGTTTTTCACCATCCTTCACACATAACAAAATATCATGTGCATTGGCATCTTCTTTTTCGGCATAATAGGTATTATTGGTCGCGACCAATTTCACGTCATGCTTTTTTGAAAAGTCAACCAACACAGGATTCACGCGGTTTTCATCTTCCTGATTGTGGCGCATCAATTCAATATACAGATCTTCGCCAAACTGATCTTTCCACCACAATAACGCTTCTTCCGCTTGGTTTTCACCAACGTTCAAGACCTTGCTCGGCACTTCACCATAGAGATTTCCCGTGAGGACAATTAAATCTTCCTTATATTTTTGAATGATATGTTTATCAATTCTTGGTACATAATAAAACCCTTCTGTATAGGCGGATGATGACAATTTCGCCAGATTGTGATAGCCTTTTTTAGTCTTTGCCAAAAACACAATTTGATAGCCATTATCTTTTCGGGATTTGTCCAATCGGTCTTCGCAGACGAAAAACTCACAGCCGAGAATTGGCTTGATTTCTTTCTCTGTTGGCGTCTCACCTTTTTCAATCAATGCTTCATTTTTGGCCTTGATTGTTTTATTATGAAAAGTTACCTCCCTTACAAAATGAAAGGCACCCATCATATTGGCGTGGTCGGTCAAGGCGACCGCAGGCATGTTCTGTTTGGCAGCATTGGCCACCAAATCTTTAATGCTGATGGTCGATTGCAGTACCGAAAACTGTGAATGATTGTGCAAATGGACAAAATCAACTTCTTGCAGTTCCTGAATGTTTTGCGCAATTTCAGTTTTGGTAGGCTCATCAGACTCTTGAAGCGCTTTAATTTGGGTTTTGATTTTGGCACTTTCCTGTTTGAGGTTGACATGCTTTAAGCCAATTGGCTGAATTTCACTCGGATTTTCTTCCTTAAATCTCCTGAAATAATCAGGTTGAACGTTTAATTGTTTTTTGGGATATTCTTCCAATCGAATCAATTCCAAAAAGCAACGCGTGGTTGCCTCCACATCAGCTGTGGCATTGTGTGCTTCTAAAAATGGCTTATTGAACAGAAACTGATGCAACTCCGTTAAGGTTGGTAACTTGAATTTCCCATAACGTCCACCAGACAACTGGCATAATTCTGCCGTGTGTTCGGTACAAGTATCCAAAACAGGAAGCTCTTGAAGTTTATTGGTAATATTAGCTCGTAAGAATTCAGCTCCCATAATATTCAAATCGAAACCCACATTCTGGCCGACAACGAAGTTGGTTTTCCCTAAAGCTGAATTAAATTTTTCGAGGACTTCAACCAATGCAATTCCTTGTTGTTGTGCCAATTCGGTCGAAATCCCATGAATTTTCTCCGCATCATACGGAATGTTGAATCCATCGGGTTTTACCAAATAATCTTGATGTTCAATGCAATTGCCCAACTCGTCATGCAATTGCCACGCAATCTGGATGCAGCGAGGCCAATTGTCGGTATCTGTGATTGGCGCATCCCAACGTTTAGGCAAGCCTGTGGTTTCGGTATCGAAGATTAAATACATGTTTGGTTTGATGTTGAGATGTTTGTCGTTTATAGTAATACTGTCCGTTCGAGCACAGTCGAGAACTTATTTAGGTTTCGACTGCGCTCAACCTGACAACGTTGATTATTAATCTATTGATCTGTGATTTTCTTGAAAAGAAAAGTTTTTAAAATTACATAAAAATTAGCCTTTTTGAAGCCAAAAGTTATAAACAGTTGTAAACAAAAAACGCAACCGTTTCGGGTTGCGTTTCATGGTTAAAGTATCACGGTATTAGGATACTAATTTTTCTTTCATCTTTTCAGTATTTATTGCAGACTGAATAGCAGTTTTATGCTTCACTAATAGAGAATCGATTGTCGGTGGCAAATTTGATTCTTTGATCAAGTCGTTATAGACTTCCAAGCTTGCTTTTTCACCTTTTATGGCTTCTTCAAGAATCGCTTCTTCATCGTTTGATGTAAAGGTTGATTTTAAATCCATCCAATTTCTGTGGACTGTTCCTTTGAAACTTCCTGAATCTCTAGGGGTTTCGCCGAAACGTTCGATTTCTGTTTTTATTTCTTTGGCAAATTCACTTCGTTCGGAAGCCCTTCTTTTAAAGAACATTTTCAATCGGTCATTATCCACATTTTCGATGGCATTACGATAGCCTTTCTCGGCATCATAATTTTTGATTAATAATTCGTTTAATTTGTTTGAAATTTTTTCTGAATACTTCATAATATCTCTGTCATTTTAATTTCAATAAGTTTTTTAATGATGCGTATTGTTTCACATCCAATACTTTAATATAACATAAAAAGTAGGAAAAATAAAACAATTTAACATTTTTAACGTTTGATTGAGTTATACTAATTAAAAACGTAGCCTAAATGGCTACGCTTATAAAGTTATTAGTATTGAGACTGTACTCAAATTTGATTACTCTTTTAATTTCCAATTTGAACCAATCCACCCACTATAGGTACTTTGTAAAAAACACCTTCATTAAAAGTCAGTGTACGAAGTCCGTCTGCCGTATAGGCGTGAAACCAAAATGTTCCAATAATTGTTTTGGTTTCTGTATTAAGAATATCCTGTACAATAATTTCGCCATCGGCCGGATAAAGTGAAAGACTTGGGTCAGGAGCATTGGCGGTGGAATAAACAGTGCCGTCGAAATCTTTGAAAATAGCGACATTTGCACTTTGACCACCAACACTAAAGGTTCCGCGTGTATCAGCTGTCGTAACCAATTGTAATGTTCCACTGTTATTGCGACCTTCAATCAGCCACCCGCCAAAATCTATATCCGCAACATAGGACTGGGCTCTCCACAAATTTCCATCTTTATTTCCTTGTATGGCTGGGGTATTGAATTCTATATTATCCGCACAATTAAAAATGGAAATAAAGACTAAAAGAATTAAGGCTGTTTTTTTCATTTTTCCATCAGATTACTTACTTTTAGTTTGCCAAGGCAATTTAAAATAACGTTCCACGAATTCCAAATGTATAATAAAATTTCAATAATCGTTTATGTAACAATAAAATGTTATTGAATTCAAAAAATGTATTATCTTTGCAGCCTTATTAATAATCGAGGTCGAGAACCTCACAAATTAATTTATGTATGCCAGTAAAAATTAGATTACAAAGACACGGTAAAAAAGGGAAACCTTATTTCTGGATCGTAGCCGCTGATGCTCGTTCCAAAAGAGATGGTAAATACCTTGAAAAGTTGGGTGCTTACAATCCTAACACCAATCCTGCAACAATCGAATTGGATGTTGATGGAGCGGTAAAATGGTTACAGAATGGCGCACAGCCAACTGATACCGCTAGAGCAATTTTGTCTTACAAAGGCGCTTTAATGAAAAATCATTTAGCGGGAGGTGTTAGCAAAGGCGCTTTAACTGAAGAACAAGCAGAAGAAAAATTCAATGCTTGGTTGGATGAAAAAGCAGGTCTTGTGGATGCCAAAAAAGATGGATTGGCAAAATCTCAAGCTGATGCCAAAGCAAAAGCACTTGCTGCTGAAAAAGAAGTAAACGCAAAACGTGAAGCTGATGCTGCCCAGATAATTGCTGACGCAGAGGCTGCGGAAGCTGCTGCAAATGCGCCAGCGGAAGAAGTGGTTGCAGAAGAATCTGAAACCGTTGAAACAGAAACAGCAACTGATGAAGTGACTGAAGAAACGCCGGCGGCTGAAGAAGTGGTTGCTGAAGATACCGAAACAAAAACAGAAGAATAAAGAATTTATTTTTTATACTTTTAAACTCCGATAACTATTTATCGGAGTTTTTTTTGCGAAATAATATTCTACCAGAGAAGAATATATAATTGAACAAATCCTGCATTTACCCTGATAAAATTTATTGAAATATCATTTACATGAATAAAAAAGATTGCTTTTACGTTGGAAAAATCGTCAAGAAATACAGTTTTAAAGGCGAACTATTGGTAAAATTAGATACCGACGAACCTGACATTTACGAAAACATGGAATCTGTTTTTGTAGAACTTCGAAATAATCTTGTGCCTTTTTTTATCGAATCTTCCCAGCTCCACAAATCGGAATTACTTCGTATAAAATTTGAGGATGTTGATTGTGAGATGGATGCTGATTCATTGTTGAAATGTGATTTATATTTGCCGTTGGAATTTTTACCACAACTAGATGATGATAAATTTTACTTTCATGAAATTATAGGCTTCACGGTGGAGGACGTTAATTTTGGCAAAGTAGGAATTGTTAAATCCATTAACGACACAACCGCTCAGGCCTTATTTGAAATTGATAGAGATGGTATCGAAATTTTGATTCCGATGAATGATGCATTTATCAAAAATGTCGATAAGAAGAAAAAAATGATTACCGTTGAGACTCCAGAAGGGTTGATTGAATTGTATCTACGATAGAATCTAGACCGCTGCGCTTTTAGAATCAAGAACCAAGACCATTGGAGAAACCATTCAAGTTTAAAGAATTTACCATACATCAAAATCGATGCGCCATGAAGATAGGAACGGATTCGGTTTTGCTTGGGGCTTGGGCTTCCATTGAAACACAACCCAATTCCATTTTGGACATTGGTGCTGGCACAGGTGTGCTGGCATTGATGTTGGCGCAACGAACTTCTGCTGTCCCGATAGCCATCGGGATTATTGATGCCATAGAAATCGATAACGACGCGTATGAGCAATGTGTCGAGAATTTCGAACAGTCGCCTTGGAGCGATAGATTGTTTTGTTATCATACTTCCTTGGAAGAATTTGTTGAAGAAATTGAGGTACAATACGACCTCATCATTTCCAACCCTCCTTTTTATAATGACACTTTTAAGAGTGACAATGAACAGCGTGATTTAGCCAGATTTACCGATGCAATGCCATTCCGACATTTGATTGAAAGTGTTTCGAAATTGCTTTCTGAAGATGGCTTGTTTTCCATAGTTATCCCATTTTCGGAAGAGAATGATTTTATTGTTTTGGCTTCAAAAGAGCATTTATTTCCAAATCGGATTTTGCGCGTGAAAGGTTCGCCATCGACTGACATTAAACGCAGTCTTATTGAATTTTCATTTATAGAAATGGAAGCTGATGTTTCAGAATTGATTATTGAAACGAAAAGACATCACTATACGGAAGCTTACGTAAATTTGACAAAAGATTTTTATTTGAAGATGTGATTTTTAAACATTGTAGAATGTCACTCTTTCATTTTGTGATTCCACTTCATGAGCAGATAAAATGGAATTCCCGCTAAGAGAAGCAAAAATCCATAAAAAACTGTATCTCTGCCAGCACCATAAATGGCCCAAAGCGAAAACGCCATTCCCAAACTTCCCAGAACAAAGGTTTTGATCCAAGAATGTATTTGAAATTTGTCATTTATCAAAAGTAAAACGTAGGCTGCTGCAGTGAAAAAATAGGGGATTAAGGAACAAAAAACAGTAATCTCTACGATTATTTTAAATTGTTCTACAAGACCTTGAGTAAAATTCATCAGAAGAACAATGCTCGACAGAACACTTCCAATAATAAGACCAATGGCAGGCGCACCATTTTTATTTTCTCTCTTGAATATTCTTGGGAACAATCCATCTTTTGCAGTTGCCATTGGAACTTGACCCGTGACCAAAATCCAGCCGTTCATCACGCCCAATCCTGAAATTATCACGCCAATTGCCACGAAATAACCACCAAAATCTCCAGCAATCAATTGAGCTGCCTTGGCAAACGGAGCAGCCGAAGTTTGTAGTATGTCTATGGGTAATATTCCGAATAACACAATTGTTCCTAAGACATAAGTTACTGCAGTTAAAATGGCCCCTATCATCGTTCCTTTTGCAATATTCACTTCTGGATTTTCCACATTTTCTGCTGGAATGGTTGCACATTCAATTCCTATAAATGCATATAATGTAAGTGTTGCAACCGCAGCAAATGTTGCAAAATCACTTTGCCCAGTTAAATTTAGTGCTGGAAAATTTTCAAACCTAAAAAAGAATATCCCAACAATAATCACAAAAAACAGGGGCAACAATTTTAAAGCTGTGGTCACGACCTGAACTTTCCCAGAGGTCTTCACACCTCTTGTATTTATCCATGTAAAAAGCCACATGAGCCCTAAACCAATGCATATTTGATATATGGAATTGGTCTCCAACACCGGAAAAAAGAAACTCAAAGCGCCAACAACCGCAATAGCGATAGCGCCATTGCCCACCCAACAAGAAATCCAATAACCCCAAGCTATTAAAAATCCCACAAAATCCCCGAAAGCTTCTCTGGTATAAGCATACGAACCTCCACTTTTATTGACGACTATCTTGCTTAAATTACTAAATATTTTCGCTAATATCAGCGCACCAATAGAAGTAAACACCCAACCCAAAAGACTGATGCTTCCGTAAGATGCCAAGGCTGCTGGTAATACAAAAATACCAACGCCTATCATATTTCCAACCACCAATGAAATTGTGGTAATTAGCCCAATTTTTTGCGGCTTTGAACTCATTTTGGTTAGTTTAGAAAAAGATAAGCGATAAATGCGTAAATTACATGGCAGCTAAATATACAACTAATCATGCTATGTCAAACAAATTCCACATTGATCCGGACATCACAAAAGCTGAAACACTTCCAGCTACATTTTATAAAGACCAAACCGTTTTTGATGATCTTAAAAAAAAAGTATTCCTGAAATCATGGCAATGGATCGGCGATGAAAATTTAGTCAAACTACAAAATTCGGTTTTTCCCTTTGTGTTGCTCGATGGATTTTTAACTGAGCCGATGGTACTCACAAAAGATGAAAAGGATGATGTTCATTGCCTTACAAATGTATGCACACATCGAGGGAATCTAGTAGCAATCCATTCTTCAAAAAGCAAAAAACTGACATGTGGTTATCATGGAAGGCGCTTCAACTTAAAAGGCGAATTTGAGCACATGCCAGAATTCAATGAGGCGAAAGATTTCCCAAGACCTTGTGACAATTTACATCAATTCCAATTGCGAAAATGGGGACAATTTCTCTTTGCAGGACTCAATCCAACCTTCGATTTTCAACAAGTAATTGATAAGATGAAAGAGCGTGTTGGCTTTTTGCCTTTGGATGAATTCTCTTTTGACAGCTCTATTTCGAAGGATTATTTGGTACATGCGCATTGGGCTTTGTATTGTGATAATTACCTTGAGGGCTTTCATGTCCCTTTTGTACATGACGACTTGAATGCCGTTTTGGATTATGGAAATTATACCACTGAAGTTTATGAATACTGCAACCTTCAGATTGGTTATACAGACAAAGCAACCGAAGTATTCGATTTGCCAAAAGACCATACCGACTATGGCAAGAATGTCGCAGCATATTACTATTGGGTCTTCCCGAATATGATGTTCAATTTTTATCCTTGGGGGCTTTCGATAAACATCGTTAAGCCTTTAGATATAAATCGAACTAAAGTGTCTTTTATCTCCTATGTTTATGAGCCTTCGAAATTGAATAAAGGAGCCGCAACCGATATCGAAAAAGTTGAACGAGAAGACGAAGTCGTGGTCGAAAATGTTCAGAAAGGCGTTCGCTCTTCGTTTTATAAAGCAGGACGATTTTCTCCGACACGTGAAAAAGGCGTGCATCATTTCCATCGGTTATTGGCTGAATTCCTGAATAAATAAACCTGAATTTTCACAAGGAATTATTTTTATTAAATTGTAGAGTGAAAACGTTTTCGTTACCTTTGCAAAACATATAAAAAATTAGTATGAAGCCAGATTTATTTCAATCACCTGATTATTATAATTTAGACGATTTATTAACCGAAGAACACAAATTAGTTCGAGATTCTGCTCGTGCGTGGGTTAAAAAAGAAGTTTCACCAATCATTGAAGAGTATGCGCAACGTGCTGAATTTCCTAAACAAATTATCAAAGGTTTAGGCGAAATTGGTGGTTTTGGCCCATACATTCCAGTTGAATATGGTGGGGCTGGATTAGATCAAATCTCATACGGTCTGATCATGCAAGAAATTGAGAGAGGTGATTCTGGTGTCCGTTCGACCTCATCTGTGCAATCTTCATTAGTAATGTATCCCATTTGGAAATATGGAAACGAAGAACAACGAATGAAATATTTGCCAAAGTTAGCAACGGGTGAATTTATGGGTTGTTTTGGTTTAACAGAACCTGATCATGGTTCAAATCCTGGCGGAATGACCACTAATTTTAAAGATATGGGTGATCATTATCTTTTAAATGGTGCAAAAATGTGGATTTCAAATGCCCCTTTTGCTGACATTGCTGTAGTTTGGGCAAAAGATGAAAGTGGACGTATCCATGGATTGATTGTCGAACGTGGCATGGAAGGGTTTACGACTCCTGAAACGCATAATAAATGGTCATTAAGAGCCTCCGCAACCGGAGAATTGATATTTGACAATGTCAAAGTTCCAAAGGAAAATTTATTACCCAATAAATCTGGTCTTGGTGCGCCACTTGGTTGCTTGGATTCTGCTCGTTACGGAATCGCTTGGGGGGCCATTGGAGCCGCAATGGATTGCTATGATACCGCCTTGAGATATAGTAAAGAACGTATGCAATTTGGCAAACCTATTGGGCAATTTCAATTGCAACAAAAGAAACTTGCCGAAATGATTACCGAAATTACCAAAGCACAATTATTGACTTGGCGATTGGGTGTTTTAAGAAACGAAGGAAAAGCAACGTCTCCACAAATATCAATGGCAAAACGCAACAATGTGGACATGGCCATTAACATTGCCCGTGAGGCAAGGCAAATTTTGGGAGGAATGGGTATTACAGGGGAATATAGCATCATGAGACATTCCATGAACCTTGAAAGTGTAATAACTTATGAAGGCACACACGATATTCATTTATTGATCACTGGAATGGATATTACGGGTTTGAATGCTTTTAAATAGTAGCTCGAGAAACGGTTTAAAAGTAAATTGAATTTTTTATCTAGTATCAATGCTTCTCAAATCTGGGAGGCATTTTATTTTAAATTAATGTATCTTTATAAATATGAAACATCTACTGATTTTTACATTCATCATCTTCACTTTTCTTCTGAACTGCAACCCCACTGATGCCAACGTACAAGTGAATCAACCTCCTCAATTTAATTCTTACAAGATTCTTGCTCTTGGCGATAGTTATACCATAGGTGAGAGTGTTTGTGATACCTGTCGTTTTCCTGAGCAATTAAAAGACAGCCTACAATTCTTGCTTGGAGCGGAAGATATAATCAACTTAACAGTGATTGCCCAAACTGGATGGACAACTACCAACCTTATTAATGCCATAAATGAAATCAATCCATCGATGGATAATGATTTGGTAATACTTCTCATTGGTGTTAATAATCAATATCAGAATAAGCCCTTTTCTTTGTATGAATCAGAGTTTCCACTTTTATTCAACAAAGCCATAACATTTGCCAAAGGCGACAAAACAAATGTTATTGTCGTATCGATTCCAGATTATGCATTTACCCCTTTTGGGCAAAATAGACCCAATCCAACAACTATCTCTGATGAAATTGACCAATACAACGCATTCGCCCAAAATTATTGCGAACAAAATGGAATCACTTTTATCAATAT
>JBGTDZ010000343.1:0-6469 GCA_041748055.1 Aquaticitalea sp. | reverse complement strand
TTTACCACCCTCTATGGAATCTAATTCTCCAGCCAACAATGCAAAACGATCATCTATAAATTCTATAGTACGCTCAGAAATTTCTTGCCGATCCTTTATACCATCAAGATTAAATACATCTATCAATTCATTTAAGATAATTTCTGACTTTGCAATATTTTCACTTGTATAGCTCAATGTCAAAAGGTCACTACTTTTACCCAAGACACTAACACCTATACCGGATTTGATTCGTCTTGCCGCATCGGTCACCGGTGTAAATTTTAAAATAAACGTCCGACCCTTATTCTCCTTTATCGATGCTAAACTGCTTGCCTGTATTTCAAAGGGTAAATCATGATTCTTTTTATAAGAGCTAAAATTAGGAAACAATATAGGCTGTTCAGATGAACCTTTATAAATTTCGAAACCCTCAGAGGCTACAACTATTTTAAACGATTGATGACTATAAATGCTGTAGTTCGAAACTGTTTTAACAAGGTTGAAGGGAAATTGATTGATTTCTGTAGTACGTACATTCCCTACTTCATAAAAAGTCATCGTCAAATCAAGATTGTCAGCCACGCGCTCACTAATTTGCAACGATTTTAATATCTCAATTTCATTTTCCAAATTAATGGTCGATCTATTAAATATAAACGCAGAAGAAGGCAACTCAATCCCTTTACTCTTGTTGAGTATTTGAATCTTAGCATTGGATGTAAATAATCTAGGAGTATATCTTAAATATAGAAAAGCGAAGGCAAGTGCGATAAAAATACTTAATAAAAACCAAAACCAATATCTAAGATATTTCTTGGCTTCATATTTAATCAACTCGCCTTGTTCTGTCTTACCTTTCGTCATTTGGTTACTTCCTTGATTCATTCGCTATCTGGTAATTATAAGTACAGTACTTAATACAAGGGATGCTACGCCTATGAGACTACCAAGAGTCCCAATATATCCAGCGCTTTTAATTTTTGGACCATTAGGATTAACCATGAGTACATCATTTGACTTTAAATAAAAATAAGGACTGTTCAATAACTCAGCGGACGTCAGATCAATACGTGCAGTGGTATAAATGCCATTCGTTTCCCTTATCAACAAAATATCATCACGCTTACCATTAATTGTGAGGTCTCCAGCGTTTCCAATGGCTTGGAGGATGGTTATATTTTCTTCGTAAAAATCATAGGTACCGGGACTCCCAACTTCTCCAAGGATGGTTATCTTAGCATTCATGAGGCGCACGTTTACGGTAGGATTATTTAAATGACCACCTTCGATAAGCCGTTGTGTAATCTCCGCTTCCAATTCCTTGATTGTTTTATCAGCAGTGGATAATTTCCCCAATTGTGGAAAGTTAATGGAATTGTCATTGGATACCAAATAGCCTTCGAGTTTTATCAAATTGCTATCTCCACCACTACCAGAACTAGTTATCTGTGGGGCATTATAAGGCAATACGGTTTCTGGGATTAAGGCACCAACAGTAATTCTTAAAATATCGTTGGGCTGAATGGTTGGCCGTTCATAAGTCACAGGGGTATTATTAAATGCATCCGCATCCTGAAAATAAAGAATTTCTTTTTTGGTAGCGCAAGATTGTGTGAGAACCAAGACTGCAAGTACAATAAATATATGCTTCATTAAAATATTGTTATGTAGTAAATTGTTGCAAAAATAACGCGATTTTTTTAATAACGCATCATTATTGAAGTTGTTCAACAATTTTGGCACTTGTTTTTCCATTCATGATCCAATGGAATATAAAAAAAGCTGAATACAAGAAAGTGCCCACACCAAAAAGAAGAAGGATTTGCAGATGGATTTCCAAATGTTTAAAGAACAAGACTGTAATAAAAATAAGCATGTTCAAGATGACGATGAGTCCTGTAGTTTGCCTATGGGAAAGTCCTAACTGAAGAAAACGGTGGTGTAAATGGTTTTTATCGGCTTTAAACGGACTTTTTTTATGAACAACCAAACGGATAAAAAAGATCCGAAAAGTATCCAAAAGCGGAAAAAACAAAATGGATAATACCAAAATAGGCGCAGCACTATTAATGGCCAATCCCCCTAATCCCTGAGCTTGACTTAAAAATCGAACGGAAAAAAAGGCAATCAAAAATCCAATGATCATAGACCCAGTATCTCCCATAAAAATTTTGTTCTTTTTAGAGAAATTCCACCTTAGAAAGGGCAGAAGAGCACCTATCATCGCTACAGCCAAGGTGGCCATGTTGACATCCTTTGTTTTTAGAAATATATAGGCAAATGCCCCACTGGCGAACAATGCAAGAGTACCGGCCAATCCATCAACCCCATCAATGAGGTTATAGGCATTTATAATCAGCAAATAGACAAAAAGGGTAAAAATAACCGAAATCCAATAAGGGAGGACACTGATGCCAAAAATTCCAAAAAACCCTACAATACGTGTATCCGTAAAAATAATCAAAACTGCAGCCGCCAATAATTGTCCAAAAAATTTCTTTCTTGGAGATAAGATTAAAAGATCATCCTTAAGCCCCAAGAAAAATAAAATGGTAAGTCCACCCAACAGCAACAACAATAATTTAGTATCCAATAAGCCTCCCAAAGTAGTTATAACCACTACCAAACTTATAAAAATGCCAATACCTCCTAAAGTTGGGGTGCGTTTTGAATGGATGCTCCTATCACTAGGTTCATCCATCAGATGTTTATCCCTTGCAACTTTAAAGATCGCAGGATAAGCACTCCATGACACAAAAAAAGCGATTACAAAAGTAGATACCAGCCAAATATGTAAATATTGAAGAGGATTAAAAAAATCAAGAATGTCCTGAATCATGGCGATAGGTTTAAGTTACTATGGGCAATAGGCTTAATACGGTAGCAAAGGTAAGCTGAAATTTTTTTGTTTTGCAAATAAAATCTGCTCAATCTAATTTACCACTAAAATCTGACGGTAAAATTATAAAGGTTATAAATCAAAACTTAACCCAATCGGTTAAATTATTGTTACGATTCAAAAGTTAAGCACCAGATTATTTAAAGATTTTATTTAAAAATTACGAAATGGCGAAGCCTAAACCGAATATCAGTAGCTATTGAGCCTTATGATGTTTCGAACCTTAAGGTCTAAATTCTTAAAAAAAAAAGTATTTTGACTCCGGTTTTGTATAATAGCATTTGTTCGGAAGGCATAATTCCAAAGAGGACTATTTAGAAAACCACTGCGGAATTTTGGAGAGATTTTTCAAGGCCACAACCTTTAAAGGAAAAGGAATTTGATTGGAGCGCGCCGCTATCAAATCCTCTTTCGATTTAGTGTAGATGTTTTTCAAACTTTTATTACTGGCACCGCCAACCCGCATTTTTACTACAGTTTCAGGGATATAAAAAAAAGAATGTTCTGGTTGTTTAAAAATTCGAAGTATAAAATCGTAATCGGCCGCAATTTTGTAATTAAGATTAAAATGGCCATACTTTTCATAGACCTCTTTTTTCAGAAACAAAGTTGGGTGCGCAGGCATCCAGCCTCTTTGCAAGAGTCTGGATTTAAAAGGTTGACTGTTCCAATTTCTGACAATCGTTTCTGGTTTATCAACCTTTACGTAGTGTAAATTGCCATAGACCCCATCAACTCGTTTTGTTATAAATTGATGCGCGATTTTGGATATAATTTCGGGGTCGGCCAAAAAATCATCTGAGTGAACAAAACCAATGACATCCCCAGTCGCTTTGGCAATTCCTTTATTTAGGGCATCATAGATACCTTTGTCAGCTTCTGAGATTACGATTATATTTTTATGGCTTTTGGCTTTCGAATTTATTATATCGGGGGTGCCATCGTCAGATTTTCCATCAATAATGATATATTCAATGTTCTGATAGGTTTGGTTCAACACAGAATCCATACAAACCTCAAGAGTTCTACAACTATTATAGGTAGCAGTTATGATTGAAATTTTCATAATTTAGGATTTTAGACTACGCGTTTTGATTTTTTCTGCAGGATTGCCACGATAAATTCCATAAGCCTCAAGATCTTGACTCGCTACTGAGCCTAAGGATAAAACGGCATGGCTTCCTATGGTTACACCAGGGCCAACAATACTTTTAGCTCCCACCCAGCTCCCACTTTCCAGAAGTATCGGGGCAATGATCAAATCAAATCCTGTAGCAGTATAATCGTGGTTGCCACATATTAAAAAAGCACCTTGGGAAATACAGACATGGTCTTCGATGGTTACCTGATCTAAATTGTCAATCCAGATGCCTTCACCCAGCCAACAATGATTTCCAATGGTCAACTTCCAAGGATATTTAATATTGACATGCGGTTTTATTTTGACTCCCTTTCCGATTTTGGCACCAAAAAGACGAAGCCAAAAAACCTTTAGAGCAGAAGAAATGTTCAATGGGTTGCGGAAAAACAACTCATTGACAAGATACCATGTCCATCGCTTAAAGAGGCCCCCTGGTTGGTACCAGCTATTATTATATGTGGATAAATCGGTTTTCATAAGACGTCCGAGAACAATTCCAAATTTAACTGCAATAATTCAGGATTTTCAAAAAATTCCCGTGAAAACTCTACGGCATTATTCGACCATTCCTTATAATCTTCAGCTGACATTTGACAGGATGTTTCTATGACCTTTACTATTTCATTTGAATTTTCAATATTGATATCCCAGCCGATTTGGTCTTTTTCTAAATGCTTCCAAGGGGTTTTGTCAGAAATAATCACTGGACAACCCGCCGTCAATGCTTCCAAAATGGCGTGTCCAAAATTTTCTCCTTCAGATAATAATATAAAAAAGTCATATAATCTCAAAACCTCTGGTACAGCCTCGCTTGGAAGTACCCCTTTATACTCCACCGTGACATGGTTAGGTAATAGTTTGATGCTATTTTGGCATTTCTCCCAATAGGCAGCATCGTATATCGGTCCATAAATATCCAAATGCATCGGTCTTGTAACATTTTGCAATGCATCAATCATCTTTAAGGTGCCTTTTTCAATGGACACTCTTGCAATGTTGACAAAATGAGTCACATCCTTGTGTTTTTCACTTATTACAAGTTCAATAGAAACATTGCGGGGAAGATTTGGTGCTATTTGGATTGATTTATAACGGTATACCTGACCTGATATTTGCTTTGCTTCCTCTGCATTGGTGGCATGAAATGTCACATTTTTATATATACCCAAAGTATTGGCGAGGGTCAGATATACTTTTTTCTTCGTCTTTTTTACCGAAAAAGCCTGCGAGTTGAGCATTCCTCTTGCGGCCACAATAACATTGGTTTTCTTTCTCAGTAACCACAAAGGCAAAATGGAAAAATACCAACTGTAAATTCCGTTGATATATGCGATGTCGAAAGGTGTTTCGTTCAACAGTTTTTTGATGTTTGACTTGTTGAGTTGGTCTTTGGAAAAATAATAAACAAAAGTGTGCTTATCCAATTGATTCCAAGCATTGGATTTGATGTTGGGATAAATTTCCTCTGAGCAATAATCTGAGTCTCGTGTCACGATATAAAAATCGTGATATTTTCCCAAATGTGCAATCATATTGGTATAGGAACGCACCGGACCCCCGGATTTAGTACCTGGTAAAAACCAATCTATGGTGATGAGTATTTTTTTACGTTCCATTAATTGTCCACTACTTCATTATAAACTTTAATGTATTGTTGGGCAATGTGCTCTACCTGAAACCGTTTGACATTTTCAAATCCTTTTTTTATCAATTGTTCCCTAAACTCTCGATTGCTGCATACGTTTTCAATTCCCTTTCGAATGTCTTCAACAGAATAGGGGTCCACAAGACATGAGGAGTTTTGTGAAACTTCTAACATTGCACCCAAATTCGCCGTAATAACTGGCCTACCGATAGCTTGGGCCTCTATGATAGGCATTCCAAACCCTTCGTAGGTGGAAGGAAAACAGAGCAAGTCACACGCTTCATAACATTTAATGATATCTTCAAAACTGAGGTTCGATTTATTAATGTATTCAATGTCCAGCTCCCGAAGCATCTTCTCTTGGCCAACTGAGAGCGGACCTACAATAGTTAGTTCACAAAGAAAATTTCTTAGGGCTTTGACGGATCGATCCAAATTTTTATTTGCTTTGGTGCCCATGAACAAAATATTAGGTTTTTTGTCATTGAAGGTATATGAGGATGGAATCAACTTTGGACTTACAGGATTAGGAACAACTCGAATTTTGTGTTTTGCATAGGGAATCAGGCGTTCCAGTTCAATTTTGGTAAATTCTGATATCACGGTAATGCGTTTTATCAATAATGCAGGTAGCCAAAACCAAAATAACCGAATATAAATTTGTTTTAGAAAATTACCATGACTTGCAGATTTTATGTCGTGAATGGTTAGGACGGAATTTCTTCCTGTAGCCAAAGCCATGTAGTGCACATCGCCCGTAATATGATAGATTTCCTGCTTCCTTTTAATGAAGGACATTAGG
>JBGTDZ010000342.1:0-2508 GCA_041748055.1 Aquaticitalea sp. | reverse complement strand
TATTTTCGAAAAGGAAATCATCGGATACATTGTCTTAACATTCAGTTTTAGTTTTGAATTTAAAGGGCGTACTGCTTTTATTGATGAATTTTTTATAAAAGATAAATTCAGAAACAAAGGAATTGGTAAAGAAGCATTGATTTTTATTGAGGATGAGGCTGTAAAACTAGATTTTAAAGCAATTCATTTGGAAGTTGAATTACACAATTTGAATGCTAAACAATTATATCTGAAGCATGGATTTAAAGACAACAACAGAACGCTGTTTACCAAATTTGTTAAATCCATTTAAGCATTTTTTGATGGCTTTGTTCGCATAGGAAAAAATAGATTCCTAAAATTCCATTAACTATAGAAAAGTTAGTTATGGTTTTGCCTTTTTATCAATACTGATTTTTTCCAAAGTTGTTGGACGTTTTTTGATTTTTCGACGTCGCACACCATATGTGCCTCTACTAATTTTTCCTCGTCTCGATTTTTTATCTCCTTTTCCCATAAAAATTTATTTTCACTTAATTTTACCCATCATAAAGTACAAAATTTAATCCATATCAACAAGTATAATTGTGTTCATTCACCAACATCCATACCCGCCCTTTATTCAACATGACACAACGAAGTTGATTGTAGGTACCTTGCCACCTCCACGCTTTACCACAGGCGAGCTGTTGGAGAATGACGTGGATTTTTGCTATGGCAGTAATTATAATTCCTTATGGTTATTTATCAACAAGATACACAATTTGAACCTTCGCTTTGACAACTCACAGGAAGCTGTGGACCAAAGAAAGGATTTTCTCATTAAACATAAAATAGGAATTTGTGATATGGTGGAAAGTGCAGAACGGGAAAAAATAGATGCTTCCGATTTGGGAATGAAGAACGTTGCATTGCGGAATTTGATTGGTTATTTAAAACAATTTCCAAATGTCGATACTTTATTGTTCACTGGAGGTAACAGCAAGAACGGCCCAGAATATTTTTTTAGGAAACATATCAAAAATTACAATATCAAATTAAAATTGATTGATAACGAAGTACCAAGAATCCATGAATTTGAATTACCTGTCATTACCAGCGCAGCGAATCAATGCATTCCGTCACGACGTACCATTAAAACCGTTTCCCTAACATCAGGCTCGGGAGCTGCAAATATTTCCATCAGCAGAAATCCAATATACCAGCAACTTAAAGCTAAATCCCGAAGGCTAGGTACCGACTTCAATACGTTCGATTTTAGGGTCATGCAGTACAGTGAGTTTATTTAAAAAATCCGGTTTTGGTTGTGAACTCCAAGGCCTTTATCTGCCACAGAAAGACGTTTGAATATTAATGGCCTAACTGTTAAGTTACCAAGTGCTCCTTAAAAAACGCAATGGTGCGTTCCCAAGCCAATTCCGCAGCTGCCTTATCATAACGTGGCGTGGTGGTATTATGAAAGCCATGGTTCACATTCGGATAAAAGTATACGACATAATCCTTATTGCTTACCTTTAATGCGGCTTCATATGCTGGCCAACCTTCATTCACCCTGGTGTCGAGCTCTGCATAATGAATAAGCAATTGCGCTTTTATCTGCATGGTTTCTTCGTCAGTGGGCTGACCACCGTAAAAAGGTACAGCCGCTTTCAATTCAGGTATTCTGACTGCCATCATGTTTGATATCCAGCCGCCAAAGCAAAAGCCTACCACTCCAATATTGCCATTGCAATGTTTATGCGTTTTGAGGTATTCGAAGGCAGCTATAAAATCTTCCAGCATTTCGTTACGGTCGCGTTGGCGCTGCATTTCCCTGCCTTCATCGTCATTGCCAGGATATCCGCCAAGCGGCGTTAGTGCATCGGGTGCAATGCTGATAAAACCATCCAAGGCCGTCTGTCTTCCAACATCCTCGATATAAGGATTCAAGCCTCTATTTTCATGGACCACAATAACACCTGCAAGTTTTCCGGAGATATTTTTCGGAGTGGACAAAAGTGCTTTGATGCTTCCACCGCCTCTTGGTGAATCATAGTAGATATAACCAGAGTCTACACGTGGGTCCTCCTTGGCCACCATCAAAGTTGTGACATAGTCGGGCGACATAAAACTCAATAGGGACGCTACCGTAATACCACCAACGGCATATAAAGAAAGTTTTTCTACAAACTGCCTGCGGTCCACTTTGTTATGGGCATAATCGTCATATAAATCGAATACTTCCTGGCTGATGTCCTCTTTTTTAAGTGGTTCCATTGTCTGTGATTTTAGTGTTCCACAAGTTATGAAATAAAAAAACAAGCTCTCATATTTTAAATTTGGAACGTCAAAAAAACCGCCGAAACTAAAAATATGAAGGAACCTATATAATTGGCTCGTGAGCAGGCTTTGCAAATATAATTAAATGGACTTCCATCAATATTTCAAAGCCTTCAATATCTCCAAAGCATCTATTTCATCACTTGAATCTACATAAATCTGTATTTCATCAAACAAACCTACATAGGAAGAGTCGGATTTGTCCAATTC
>JBGTDZ010000341.1:0-6865 GCA_041748055.1 Aquaticitalea sp. | reverse complement strand
AAAAATGTATATCGATGAAATTTTCTCTGGATTGAATCCTGAGAACAAACCTAAAATTGCTTTATTTGACAACAAATACCAATACAATCAGATGTTGGTTGAAAAAAATATAACTTTCTATTCCAACTGTGAGCACCATTTTGTGCCGATTATTGGAAAAGCACATGTGGCTTACATTTCCTCAGGAAAAGTCATCGGTTTATCTAAACTGAATAGAATCGTGCAATATTATGCCAGGCGACCACAAGTTCAGGAACGTTTGACAAATCAGATTGCCGAAGATTTGAAACAAATTTTAGGAACTGATGACGTTGCAGTCATTATAGACGCAAAACATCTTTGTGTGTCTTCACGAGGTATCAAGGACGAATCTTCTGCAACCGTCACCTCATTTTACGGTGGAAAATTCGGCACCCCGGAAAAAATTGTCGAATTACAAAACTATATTAAAGATTAAGATTATGGATATCATTAATGAAGCACTCGAATTTGAGCAGATGAAAATGAAATCACTGTCCACAAGCGACAGGGTTGAAATTTCAAGAAAAGCCAAAAGTTTGATTTTAGACCTCAATGAAATCTACAAACGTAAGAAAGATGAGCAAATAATGGATCTTATGAAACGATTGACAGCCATCAAACAAAAAGTTGAAAAGCGACTGAAGTTCACGGCTTAAATAGTATAAAGAATTTTTTGTTATTAAGTTATTTGGTCATTCTGTATCAATAACTCTATGACTCAATAGCTCAATAACTTAATAACGAAACAAAATGAAAACCATCATTATCGTTGGAGGTAGCAAGGGCATTGGAAAAGCCTTAGCCCAAAGATTGCTTCCAACACATAACATCATAAACTTGAGCCGAACTGCTCCTGATTTTTCACACGATAATCTTAAACATTACGAATGTGATATCTTAAAAGATGATTTGCCTGAAATCGAAGCAGCTGACGGATTGGTTTATTGTCCAGGAAGTATCAATCTTAAACCGATTGCACGGTTGAGTTTGGATGATTTTAGGGATGATTTTGAAATCAATGTACTTGGTGCAGTAAAATCGATTCAAGCGTATTTGGACATATTAAAAAAAGGGGACAAACCTTCCATTGTATTGTTCAGTACGGTAGCAGCAAAACTTGGAATGCCATTTCACGCCAGTGTAGCGACCTCAAAAGCTGGTGTTGAAGGTTTGGTAAAATCGTTGGGTGCAGAAATGGCGACTACTTTAAGAATCAACGCGATTGCACCGACGGTTACGGATACTGATTTGGCTTCCAAATTATTACGTAACGAAAAGATGATTGAAAACATCACAGAGCGCCATCCACTTAAAAAGTTTTTAAAACCGGAAGAAGTTGCTGATATGGCCGAATTTTTACTGTCCGAAAAAGCTGCCTCAATTTCAGGACAAGTGTTTGAGTTGGATTGCGGAATTGTTACATTTAAAGTCTAATATGAATCCATTCAAAATTTTCTTCGCCACATTAAGAACTTCAAAAGCTAAAAAGTCTATGGATTTAAAATCTTTTTACGATATCAACATCAATAATTTAAAGGGAGAACCAATCAATTTTAAAGACTTTGAAGGAAAGCATGTTTTGATTGTAAATGTAGCGTCAAAATGCGGATTCACCCCTCAATACAAAGAATTGCAAGAGTTGCATGAAACCTATCAGGAGAAACTTCAGGTTATTGGAGTACCTTGCAACCAATTTGGAGGTCAGGAACCTGGCTCTGCTGATGACATTGAATCATTTTGCCAAGTGAACTATGGTGTTGACTTTTTAATCACCGAAAAAATCGCTGTTAGAGGCAAAAACCAACATCCGCTTTTTGAATGGTTGACCAATAAAGAGCAGAATGCGGTGTCCAGTTCGACAGTCAAGTGGAATTTCCAGAAGTATCTTTTGAATGAGCATGGAGAATTAATTGACTATTTCTTTTCTTTGACAAATCCGATGAGCAATAAAATCACAAAACACTTAAAATAAGAACGATGTTTGGACTATTTAAAAAGAAATCAGAAGCAGATAAACTTCAAGAAACCTATAATTCCTTGATGAAGGATTGGCACACACTGTCTAGTACCAACAGAGCCCAAAGCGATAAAAAGTATGCAGAAGCTCAAGAAATCATGAATAGAATAGAGGCATTACCGAAGCAGTAGTTTTACTTTATGAAATTCTTAAAAACTTTTATTTTATTTCTCATTTTCAATTTCGCAGCTTTGGGCGTTGGCAGTTGGTTGATGGACAATGGTCCACAAACTGATTGGTACACGTCTTTGAATAAAGCACCGTGGACGCCTCCAGGATGGGTCTTCGGCGCTGCATGGACGACCATTATGATATGTTTTTCAATCTATATGGCATTCCTTTATATTAAATCGCCGACCAATAAAGTGAAAATTCTATTTTCAATACAATTTATACTCAACATTATTTGGAATTATATCTTTTTCAATCAACACATGGTAGCAATAGGTTTAGTGGTCATTATTGCTCTTACTTTAGTCGTGGGGACTTTTTTGTTAACATTTAAAAATGAATTAAAAGTAAAATCTCTTCTGATTCTCCCCTATTTTATCTGGTTGATAATTGCTACATCACTTAACCTTTACATTTTTTTATATAATTAATCCATAGATTCCTTCCTATGGCAAATGGGAATCAAAGGAATGAAATCAACTTTAAATGAAAATATATACGCTTCACAAAAAGCAAAACTTACCGATATCGATAGAGCAAGCTTGGGATTTTTTAGCAGATCCTAAAAATCTAAAGACCATTACACCAGATTATATGGGGTTTCATATTTTATCTGGTGCGGACAGACCAATGTTTGCTGGCCAAATCATTCAGTATATCGTGACGCCTGTTTTGGGAATAAAAACCAAATGGGTCACGGAAATCACCCATAGCATAAAAAATGAGTATTTTGTAGACGAGCAAAGATTTGGCCCTTACGCGCTATGGCATCACAAACATTTTATCAAAGCAATTGATGGTGGTGTGGAAATGGAAGATATTATTGATTACAAAGTGCCTTTTGGAATTTTGGGTCAATTGGTTCATCCCATTATCGTAAAACCCAAATTGGAGGAGATTTTCAATTACAGAACTAAAAAATTGGAAGAACTCTTTGGCGTTTACAATAAAAATTAATTTCCAAGTTCAAAACCATTAACTTTAGAATTATGAACTTATAAACTATAAAGTTCTCAACTCACAATGAAAAACCCCATTAACATTTTCTGGTTTAGACGCGATTTACGTCTCGATGACAATGTTGGATTTTTCGAGGCACTCACATCTGGACTTCCCGTCCTACCAATTTTTATTTTCGATTCCGAAATTCTAGACAAACTCCCAGAAGATGATGCTCGTGTGACCTTTATTTTTGACATCCTACAAAGAATCAGGCAAACCCTCCAGGAGCAACACGGGCGTAGTTTGGCAATGTACCATGGCAAGCCTATTGAAATTTACAAACAGTTGATTGAAACGTATGATATTGATAGCGTTTTTACAAATCATGATTATGAACCTTATGCCAAAGAGCGAGATGCCGAAATAGCAAGTTTACTTTCAAAAACAGACATCAAATTCAAAACGTTTAAGGATCAGGTAATATTTGAAAAAGATGAAGTTGTTAAAGGCGATGGTGACCCATATGTGGTTTACACGCCATACATGAAAACATGGAAAGAGAAATTCAAGACCATCCATTTAAACATTTTTAACTCCGACGATCACTTAGATAACTTGGTAATGAATATGCGACTACCAAATTTGACATTATCCGATATCGGTTTTAAGAAGTCCTTTCAAGAAATCGCAGCCTACGAAGTTACCCCAACCTTGATTCAGGACTACGAAAAAAAACGAAATTTCCCTGCTAAAGATGCCACTTCACGTCTTGGCCCGCATTTGAGGTTTGGCACTGTCAGCATTCGGAAAATGATGAATAAAGCCGTCAGCGAAAAAAATGAAATATTCTGGCAAGAACTGATTTGGAGAGAATTCTTTATGCAGATCCTTTGGCATTTTCCACATACCGTGACCCAAAGTTTCAAAGCTAAATACGACCGTATTGATTGGCGAAATAATGAAGATGAATTTAAGACATGGTGTGAAGGCAACACTGGCTATCCTCTTGTGGATGCGGGTATGCGAGAGTTAAACGAAACAGGTTTCATGCACAATAGGGTGCGTATGCTTGTTGGCAGCTTTTTATGTAAACATTTATTGATCGATTGGCGTTGGGGCGAGGCCTATTTTGCCGAAAAACTCCACGATTATGAAATGGCAAGCAATGTGGGCAATTGGCAATGGGTTGCAGGAAGTGGTGTGGATGCTGCACCTTATTTCAGGATTTTCAATCCAACGACGCAAATCGAAAAGTTTGACAAAGAGCTTAAATATATCAACAGATGGGTTCCCGAATTTCAGGAATTCACTTATCCAGAAAAAATGGTGGATCATAAGGACGCACGGGAAAGATGCCTAAAGGTTTACAAAGCAGCACTCGATTAATTTTTGTTGATGAATAATTACCGCCTACAAAGTGAAATTTATAAAACCATAGTTTCGTATTGAAAGTTTTTCTTATTTAAATCATAACATTTTATTATGAGTGCAAAAGTTGCTTTTTGATTAAATTTATAGGAACTATAAAATCCTAAAATATGAAAACGCAAGAAGTAGCAAAAAAATGGGCACAACTCTGCCGTGAAGGAAAAAATCTCGATTGCATCAGCGAATTATATGCCGATAACGTAAAAAGCACTGAAATGCCTGGCTCGCCCAATGAAGTATTGGAAGGCAAACAGAACGTTTGGAACAAGAGCAAAGAATGGCTTGATAGTGTTCAGGAATTTCATGGAAGTCACATTTCCGAACCGATGGTTGCAGGGAACCATTTTACCAGTAAGATGGATTTTGATGTTACCTTTAAACAACATGGCCGTCAGAAAATGGAAGAGCTTGGTGTGTTTGAAGTCAAAGATGGTAAAATCGTGAACGAGCAGTTTTTCTATTCGATGTAAGAAACATTGGTGATCTATGATTGAAAATTTTAAAAACCAACCGCAGTTATTGATTCACCCTAGTAATCTTCGCTCCAATCGCTCTCAATCGTTCATCAATGCGCTCGTAACCTCTATCAATCTGTTCGATATTATGGATAGTAGAAGTGCCTTTGGCTGAAAGGGCTGCGATCAATAAGGAGACGCCTGCCCTGATATCTGGGGATGTCATGGTGGTAGCTTTCAACATTGATTTAAAATCGTGTCCTATCACAGTTGCTCTGTGCGGATCGCATAAAATAATCTTGGCACCCATGTCTATCAATTTGTCCACAAAGAACAAACGGCTCTCAAACATTTTTTGATGTATCAAAACACTGCCACGGGCTTGGGTAGCAACTACCAAGATGATACTCAACAAATCTGGTGTAAACCCGGGCCAGGGGGCATCGGCAATGGTCAAAACAGATCCATCAATATAGTTTTGTATTTCGTAACCTTCCTTGTGCGCAGGAATATAAATGTCATCGCCTTTTTTTTCAACTGTTATTCCCAATTTCCTGAAGACATTCGGGATTTGTCCCAAATTGTTCCAGCTCACATTCTTGATGGTCAATTCACTTTTTGTCATTGCAGCCAAACCAATCCAACTGCCAATCTCGATCATGTCGGGCAACATGGTGTGGTCAGTTCCACCCAAGGTGTCAACACCTTCAATTATCAGCATATTGGAGCCAACACCGCTGATTTTTGCACCCATTCTATTCAACATATTACAGAGTTGCTGCAAATAAGGTTCACAAGCGGCATTATAAATTGTGGTCGTGCCTTTCGCCAAGACTGCGGCCATGACAATATTTGCAGTCCCTGTAACCGAAGCTTCATCAAGTAACATATAAGCTCCTTTGAGACGTTTTGCTTCTACCCCATAAAAATGTTCTTCACGATTGTACCGGAACTTTGCTCCAAGACTGACAAAGCCTTCAAAATGAGTATCCAATCTGCGACGGCCAATCTTATCACCGCCAGGTTTCGGAATATAACCTTTTCCAAAACGTGCCAATAATGGACCCACAATCATAATGGAACCTCTCAATCCTTTACCATCTTCCTTGAATTCTGGCGATTCCAAATAAGACATATTCACATCATCTGCTTGAAACGTATAGGAGCCTTGTGAAATATTTCTGGTTTTCACGCCAAGCTTGCCCAACAATGTGATGAGTTTATTGACATCAATAATGTCTGGAATGTTATGGATTGTGACGAGCTCTGAAGTTAAGAGAACTGCGCAGAGAATTTGTAGGGCTTCGTTTTTTGCGCCTTGAGGTTGTATACTTCCTTTTAGTTTATGACCTCCTTCAATGATAAATGTTGCCATGAATGATTAGTAGCGTTTGCGTGGACGGTTAGAATTGGAATTGGTGTTCTTTTTGTGATGCGATTTTTTGTTGGTGGTATTGCTGTTGGACGAGAATTTCGTCTTGGTCCGCATCAAACTGGTAGCATCAGACAAATCTTCATCAGTTTCCTTAAGGTCGATTTTTCCATCTGACAATTCCCTTAAATGTTGAAATATGACATCATCTTCCACCGTATCCTTGTTCCAATTAAGAAAACACTTTTTCATGTGGTTGGCGATGGTAAAAATCAAGGCTTCTTTTAACTCACCGTCCTCCCAAGTATTGGCAACATCAATCATTGTTTTGATATTGTTACCATAAAAACGGTATTTCGGATGGTTTTGCGGATATTTTAAAGCATCTGGACGTGCATAAAGTTCTTCCCTTGATGGTATTGGGTATGGGGATTCGGCATCCAAATCAAAATCTGCCAT
>JBGTDZ010000340.1:0-22062 GCA_041748055.1 Aquaticitalea sp. | reverse complement strand
TCTCAAATAGTCATCTAATTCTTCTTTTAAGAATTTCTGCATGGCATCTACCCCGTACTCAGTTCTCATGACCATCAACGCTGCAAATTCTGCCATGGATTCCGAAATTTGATTGGCGCCACGTGTGGACGAAGGCGTGATTTGATGTCCCCACCACTGATGTGCCACTTCATGGGATGTTACAAAAAATACATAGTCTAAATCATTAGGATCGCCAAAATCTCCAACCCATCCGAAGCTTTCCGAAAAAGGCACGGTATTGGGAAACGATTGAGCAAAGCTTTCATATCTTGGGAATTCTAAGATCCTCATTTGTCTGTATTGGTAGGGTCCGAAATTTTCAGAGAAATAGTCCATCGACTTTTTCACACTTTTGACAAAGCGATCTATGTTGTAAGTATGGCTTGGATGGTGAAAAATCTCAATGGCCACCTTATCGCCATTTTTTCCAGTCCAAGTTTCACGATGCACATTATATTCAGCGGAGGAAATATTATAGAAGAAATCCATCTCTCCATCCATTTTGTAGGTGAAGTATTTGCGTCCATTTTCTTCCCATTCCCTTTGAAGATATCCTGGCATGACGGCAATCTGGTTAGGTGCTGTGCTTACAGTTCCTTCGAATGTAATGTAGTCGGCATCATCATTGAAAAGTAAGTTACTTGTGCCCCAAGGGTCTGTTTGTAAAGGTAGTTGGTATTCCTTGATGGGCAGATTGTATTTTTTTCGGTCTTGATCGCTTGTCAATTCTCCTTGTGCGTTATAACCGAAGGAAGGGAAAAAATTGTTGTTCAAGAAGGTTCCATTATTGACAATGGTAGAACCATTACCTTCATTGGGAAACCCTTTATAATGCGCAAAAACTTCCATTTCTAAAGTCACTGTGTCTTTAGGTTTTAGCGGAGGGTCAAATGCATAGATTTCGTACCCATACGCGTCATACCGTTTGCCCATTTTGGGAGTTTTTCCGTTTATCCTAAAGGATTTCACTTCTTTTTTAAGTAAATCTTCAGCTCCCCAATTGAGATGTAGTGAGTCAATAACTTCATCTGTTTTATTGACCATTATGTAAGTAGTTTTGATAGTAGCGGATCGATTTTCGGGAACTAAATCTGCATTCACCTTTACATCAATCACTTTGGGTTGTGCAATTCTATCGTACTTGCCTAAGGTTTTCTCATAATCGGCTGAACCAATAGTTCCTGCTTTAACTGTTCTATACTTATTGATTGTTTTTGTATTATAATTGATAAAAGCGCCCGAACCAATAAAAATGATAAAAAGCAGGACAAGTGTTCCAATGGTTTTAGGATTCAACCTTTCCTTTACGATATGCCATCTTGCTTTTCTGCCAGAGTCTGTGCCCCGTTTCCAAAAAAGATAACCTATCACAGTGAGAATGCCACCACAAGCCAGCCAATAGGTCCTAAACCAAAGTAAGGCTTCCCCAAAATGCCCAAAGCCATTCATATCAGAGACTGTGTAGCTTGGTGCGTAACTATACAAATACAAATTATTATTGACATCGGCCAAACTGTTTAGACCAAAAAGCAAAACCCATATGGCAATTGCAATGACATGTCCCATAAATTTCTTGGTAACCAGCGAATGCACGCAAAAAGCCAGCATAACGAAGATGATGTATTTTGGAAATTCAATTAAATAGAGGTCAGTAAAATATTTCCCAAACTCAAAATTAAAATAGCCTTTGATGATTTGGTTGATGACACCACTTACCAATATCATATTCACAAGAATGAAACTTACCATTACCAAAGCCAAAAATTTTGAACCGTAAACAATGCGATTTGGAATAGGCAAGGATCCAAAAATTTGATCATAATTCACGCTACGCTCTCTATGCAAAACCTCTCCGGTCATAAACACAATCAGGATAAATATCAGAATGACATACGTGAAATCCTTAACCTCAAGCATATAGTAAGTGAGTGGTAAGGATGGTGTCCCATATATAGGGAATCCAAACCAGGCATCAAAAAACAAGAATAAAACCGCGGCAATAAGTATCGCAATAAAGAAATTATCCCGAATGATATTTTTAAATTCCATGAAAGCCAAACCGAATAAGAGTTTGAAATTCAGAGAACTAGAAAACACTTTTGAAACACTAGGTATTTTTGTAAGTGCGGCAGATACTTTGGGTGTATCTAAATTGTCGTTTTTCTTCTTGGATGTATAATTTTTGTTCAAGAATCTTTGAAAGTCAAATCTGAATAGGGTATATAAAAACGCCACTAGTCCCAGTCCAACCCATATCAGACGGTTCCAAACGAGCATGCCACTAAAGGGAACGGTCATATTGTTTTGTTCTTCAGGTGTCCAATAACGTATCATGTTTTGATAAGTACCTAAACCGAAAGGGTCTAACAGACTTACCAAATCCTTGTTTTCTATATCTTGTGTAAGGGTTAGAGTGATTAGGTAAGTAATAAAAAGTATAGCACCTCCAGCGTAGGCGAGCATCACTTTTTTTGTGAGACTTACCAACGCAAAGAAAATACAACCAGCAAAGAAAAAGTTGGTCCAGTATAAAATCAATGTTGGTTGGATATAGTGCCAAAGGTTGAAGTAAGTAAAGCGATCAGGTTCTACATACCCAGCATATGGACCTATGGCAAAACCGATGATGAGACCTAGGTGCAATCCAAAACTCACTAAAAAGAGTACTGCCATCGAGCCTAAAAACCGGCCCAATAGATAACCCTTTTCCGTAATTGGATAAGTGAAAAAATAATTCTCTGTTTTATGCTCGATATCCCTATAAACAGGAACCCCCATTATGGCACTTGAGAGCATGATCCCGAAAATGCTGATGGTAGATAGCATCGTTGCAATCGCTACAGGAGAGTTGACAAAAACCTTTTCTGATGCAGGCCCATTCCCTCCAATGGAAACGATAAGACCGAAAATCACCAGAATTCCAAAGTAAGCCCAGGTTGCTGGACGCCTTAATCTATATGTAATTTCGAACAGGAAAATTTCTTTAAACATAATTGAATGATTTTAAGTGAATGAATGAAACAATTATGCAGAAACAGTCTCCATTCGAGATGCAATTTCAGCAAAATAAACATCTTCCAGATTCGAAGGGCTAGCTTCAAATGAAGCGTCTGGTTGGGTATCACTTAACACATGTATTATGGTTTTTCCGGCTTTTAGATGCGTAGAGATTACTTGCATCTCTGCTTGATAACTATCTAGTTCTATTTTTTCAATTTCCTTTGTCCAAATACGACCTTTGACAGCTTCTGTTAAAACACTCGGATTGCCCTGTGCAATAACTTCTCCAAGACAAATAATTGCCATATTATTGCAAAGATTGGAGATGTCATCAACTATATGAGTCGATAGAATTACGATGGTTTGTTCTCCAATTTCACTTAATAAATTGTGAAAACGAACGCGCTCAGCCGGATCTAGACCTGCAGTTGGTTCATCGACTATAATCAGTCTTGGATCGCCGATTAGGGCTTGTGCAATCCCAAATCTCTGCTTCATTCCCCCGGAATAGGTGCCCAAATTTTTATTGCGTACATCCCACAAATTTGTTTTTGTCAACAAGGATTCAACCAAGTCTTTACGTTCCCCTTTATTCGAGATTCCTTTTAAGGAGGCGATATGGTTGAGCATGTTATAAGAGTTCACTTTTGGATACACACCAAACTCTTGAGGGAGATATCCCAGTATTTCACGCACCTTAGACTTGTCATTGAGAATGTCAATGTCTCCAAGGGTTGCAGAGCCAGAATCTGCTTGTTGAAGCGTTGCTAAAGTTCGCATCAGCGATGATTTCCCTGCGCCATTTGGTCCCAGAAGACCAAACATTCCTTGTGGTATTGTTAGGGTGACATCCTTTAATGCATGCACCCCGTTGGAATAGGTTTTGCTTAAATTCTTGATCTGTAATTCCATGCTTTTGGTTGGTTTTGGTTGGTTTAATGCTGCACAATCCTAGGATTATCACTAGGATTGGTCACTTTAATCATTGAATTGTGGTTAGTTACGCTAAATAAGTCATTTTTTATGACAATATCAACTATTAAAAAAATTTCAAAGAATCATTTTAAGGCAGTAAAAAAAGGAAAGCTTCAACAGTTGAATTATTTCCAATAAAATTTTTTTGCAATCTTGTTTTCTATGAGATAGTTCAATCGCAACTGCAGATTGATGGGCTGTTCGGATAAATGCTCGGTGAAGTAGAGGCAGCCGTTTTGTTGATTTTTAAATTCTGGAATGGGATTTTTGCCGTAGGTTTTGTTGGTTCGTAAATCGAGGTCGTAGGCAATCAGTTTTGATTTCGAGAGCCCAAGGGTTTCTAAGTGCGCTATCAATTTTTGTCTATTGACGCTGGTTATTTTTAAAGTATAAATATCTTTTGAATCTATTAGAGATTCTTTGTTATCCAATAAAATAATTCCTGTAATCAGAAAATAATATTGGGTAAATTTGTGCTCATCAAATAACCAACCCTGATTGATGTTGCCGTCTTTATTGAGATAAGAAAGTTCGAAAGTAAAGGTTGGCAAATCTTGGTTGAGATAATGGATTTGGGCCTTTTCGTCAATGAGATATTCTTTTGAATGAATATTAAAAATGATATCAACGCCGCGGTGTTGCATATTGAGGTCGTGGATTCTCTCAAAAGAAAGGTTTTTGAATTGATATACACCATCCAAATAGTCTGATAAAATGTGTTCTTGATTTAGATCGATTTGGAATTTGGACAAATTTAAGTTCGTTTATTTATATTAGTGAATCTAAAGTCGTCATTTTTAGTTAGATAATCAAATAACAGAAACTGGAGTACATAAGAAATCAGGATAATCATACAATCCTAAACCTCCAAGGTTTTTAAACGAGAATGGTAAAAAAATTAATATTCAGTCACATAACCCCAATTTTCCCCAGTTTTTATTCTGTAAAGTTGCATTTCTGATATTCCGAACTGTTTCGCAATCATTTTTAACCGAGTTCTTCGGTTTGGGTCGTTTATCTTTCGCTTTATGAGCTTCACCCTGGTTTCGGTCAGTTTGGCATTCGTTGGCTTTCTGTTAACCTGATTTTTATATTCTGGATTACTGAATTGGTGGATTTCTTTTTCTCTTTTAGTTGCCCATTTCAAGTTTTCTACTCGATTATCACACTTGTCATAATTTAGGTGAATGACACAAATACCGTCCTTCTTTTCGATAAAATGTTCTGCAACAAGTTTGTGTACATAGCGACTTGTCAGTTTTCCGTTCATTTTTTGTCTGAGCGGTAAATTTTGATAGCCATTTATATAAGATTCCTTAACGAGAGATTCATTCTCATTTTTACAATTTATGATCCTGCCGTAGTTTGATATCTTGAATTTTTCGTTTTCAGAAATTTTATCATCCAACTTAACAGCTTTCCATTTTTCATTCCAAAGATTCCTGATCATAGCCATTTTCTGTTTAGTTTATTAAAATAATTGCTGGAGAACGTTTAAGACAATTGTTTTTTAACTTTTCAAGTTATTCTTCCGTCAATACCCAATCGCCTTTGGCCAACAGCGGCTCAGCTTGTTTGTATTTTACGGTTCTATTCTCGCCACTCATCACATGTTTGATCGTGACTTTGTCGTTACGGCCAATTTTAGGTTTATCCCTTACAATGGTTTCAGTAACTTCTTGACGTTGTGTATTGCCAGCAGCTCTTGATTGTGCAGAACGTTCATCCATATTGGGGATTTCATCCTTTTGGGTCTCCAATTTTTCTTGCTTCCTTGTTTTCGCTTCTTTAATTGCATCGGTGGTTTCACTCGGCAATTCCCCTTTGAACAAGAAGGAAATCACATCCTTATTTACTTGGTCTATCATTACCTTGAACAACTCAAAAGCTTCAAACTTATAGATCAATAATGGATCTTTCTGCTCGTGGACTGCCAACTGAACCGATTGTTTCAATTCGTCCATTTTGCGTAAATGCGTTTTCCAAGCATCATCAACGATTGCCAAGGTGATGTTCTTCTCAAAATCATTGATAAGTTGTTTTCCTTTAGTGTTATATGCTTTTTCAAGATCCGTTACCACTTGAAGATTCTTCACCCCGTCCGTAAAAGGCACAACGATGCGTTTGAATTTATCCCGTTGGTTTTCATAAACATTTTTGATCACTGGGAATGCCAAGTCTGCATTGCGTTGCATTTTTTCCCTGTAATGCTCAAACGCTGCTTTGTAAACTTTTCCTGCCAAGTCTTTTTCTGAAAGTTTGTTGAATTCCTGTTCCGTAATTGGAGAACTCATCGAGAAATACCGAATCAATTCAAATTCGAAATTCTTGAAATCGTTTGCAGCTTTATTGGTATCGGAAATGACTTCAGAAGTATCGTAAATCATGTTTGCCAAATCCACTCGCAATCGCTCACCATGCAAAGCGTGGCGACGGCGTTTGTAAACCACCTCACGTTGTGCATTCATGACATCATCATATTCCAACAAACGCTTACGAACTCCAAAGTTGTTTTCCTCAACTTTTTTCTGTGCACGCTCTATGGATTTAGATATCATGGAGTGCTGGATAACTTCACCTTCTTTCAATCCCATACGGTCCATCATTTTAGCAATCCGTTCGCTACCAAACAAACGCATCAGGTTATCTTCCAAAGACACGTAAAACTGTGAACTTCCAGGATCACCTTGACGGCCTGCACGACCACGCAACTGTCTGTCAACACGCCTCGAATCATGACGTTCTGTACCTACGATGGCAAGACCACCGGCACCTTTTACTATTTCGGCCAACTTAATGTCTGTACCCCGTCCTGCCATGTTCGTGGCAATGGTAACCTGACCTGGCTGACCAGCTTCGGCGACAATATCTGCCTCTTTTTTATGCAATTTCGCATTCAAAACGTTGTGGGGCACTTTTCGAAGTGTCAACATTTTTCCCAATAGCTCACTGATTTCAACAGAGGTTGTACCAATCAAGATTGGACGTCCTTCCTGGGATAATTTGGTCACTTCGTCAATAACGGCGTTGTATTTTTCACGTTTGGTTTTGTAAACCAAATCTTGTCTGTCATCCCTGACAATTGGTCTATTGGTTGGAATTTCCACCACATCCAATTTGTAAATTTCCCAAAACTCACCAGCTTCTGTAACGGCGGTACCTGTCATACCAGCCAGTTTACGGTACATTCTAAAATAATTTTGAAGCGTAACAGTCGCGAAAGTTTGTGTAACCGCTTCAATTTTTACATTTTCCTTTGCTTCTATTGCTTGGTGCAGGCCGTCACTGTATCGACGACCATCCATGATACGGCCTGTTTGCTCATCAACAATCAATACTTTGTTGTCAATGACCACATATTGAATGTCTTTTTCAAATAGGGCATAGGCCTTTAATAATTGACTGAGCGTATGGATACGTTCGGATTTGATTCCAAAGTCACGGAATAAATCCTCTTTTGCTTCAGCTTCTTTTTCTTTACTCAGGTTTTGAGATTCGATTTTTGCAATTTCGGTGCCGATTTCTGGCATAACGAAAAAGTTAGGGTCTTCTTTTCCGGAAAGGAATTCCACGCCTTTATCAGATAATTCTACCTGATTATTTTTTTCATCTATTACATAGTACAATTCCTCATCTACCTTTGGCATTTCGCGGTTATTGTCCGACATGTATTGGTTTTCGGTTTTTTGAAGAAGCATCTTTACACCGTCTTCACTCAAGAACTTGATTAATGCTTTATTTTTCGGAATTCCACGAAAAACTCTCAATAATTTGAAGCCACCTTCTTTGGTGTCACCAGCAGCAATAAGTTTTTTAGCTTCCGCCAAAACACCCGTTAAATAATGTCTTTGAACTGCAACGATGCTGTCAACTTTTGGTTTCAATTCTATAAATTCGTGACGCTCCCCTTGAGGCACAGGCCCGGAAATAATCAATGGCGTACGGGCATCATCAACTAAAACCGAATCTACCTCATCTACAATCGCATAATGGTGAGGACGTTGCACCAGATCTTCTGGCGTATGTGCCATGTTATCACGTAGGTAATCGAAACCGAACTCGTTGTTGGTTCCGTAGGTGATATCTGCTAAATATGCTTTTTTACGTGCTGCGGAATTCGGCTGATGATAATCAATACAATCCACACTCAGTCCGTGGAATTCAAATAAAGGTGCCATCCAGGCACTATCCCGTTTTGCAAGATAATCGTTGACTGTTACCAAGTGGACACCATTTCCAGATAATGCATTTAAATACATTGGAAGCGAAGCCACAAGGGTTTTACCTTCACCTGTCTGCATTTCGGCAATTTTACCTTGATGCAGGGCTACACCACCAATCAACTGTACGTCATAGTGGATCATATCCCAAGTGATGGGTTTTCCGGCCGCATCCCAAGAGTTTGCCCAAACTGCTTTATCGTTTTCTAATGTAACGTATGTCTTAGTGCCTGAAATTTCCCGATCGAATGTATTTGCAGTAACCGAGATCGAAGTGTTTTTTACGAAACGTTTTGCTGTTTCTTTAATTACGGCAAAGGCTTCTGGGAGTAGGTCATTGAGCGTGTCTTCAGTGATTTTATAAATATCCACCTTGATACGGTCGATTTCTTGATAGATATCTTCACGTGCATCAATGTCTTCGGTTTCTTCAGCCTCCCTTTGAAGCTTATCTATGGTGTCGTTTAATGGCTGTCGCGATTCGGCAATCTTCG
Source organism: Aquaticitalea sp. (assembly GCA_041748055.1). Lineage (GTDB taxonomy): Bacteria > Bacteroidota > Bacteroidia > Flavobacteriales > Flavobacteriaceae > JBPOFM01. Next base: position 13,352 of record JBGTDZ010000340.1, on the reverse strand, counting down.
ATTTGAAATAGGAAGTCTTGGCGCGCAATTCATCGTGCGACAGGGATTCCAAAGCTTTTTCATAGGTTTTGACTTGATTGACAATAGGATAGATGGCTTTGACATCCTGTTTGGATTTGTCGCCAACAAAGACCTTTAATACGGAATCTAAAAAACTCATGTGGTCGTTATATTTTAGTTTGCAAGTCGGTAATGACCAACTCTATAATTATGTGAGTGTATGTGTGTGACACTTAAGGCACACAAAGATACGGTTTGTATCATGCTATTTAAAAAATAGCATACAAAAAAAGTCTCATATTGAGACTTTTTAACTATTCTTTCTGATTTTATTTAATATTCGTCCTCGTTCCAGAGGTAATCTTCGTCTGTTGGATAATCTGACCAGATTTCTTCAATCGAATCGTAAGAATCACCCTCGTCTTCAATAGCTTGTAAATTTTCAACCACTTCCAATGGCGCTCCTGTACGGATTGCGTAGTCGATTAATTCGTCTTTGGTGGCTGGCCAAGGCGCATCACTTAAATAAGATGCCAATTCTAATGTCCAATACATTTGTTATTCGTTTTAATTTTGTGCAAAAATAATTTTTTTGTTCAAAAAGTCAAGAAAAAAATGAATTATTTCAAAATTAATTTACCATTAATAGAAAGAGCGTACATTTTTACTTTAAATTCTTGACCCAGAATGGTCATTCAAAAATCCCTATACTTCGAGAGCAATGGCCTAATTTCTTATGATTCTTTTTGAGGAATCCATTTAATTTCATCGGCTTGCAACTCGTAGGACAACTTCCGTGCCAACACAAATAGATAGTCCGACAGACGGTTGAGATAGGTGAGTGCTTCAGGTAAAAAAGGCTCAATCTCATTGAGGGCAGAGGCTAATCGTTCTGCCCGGCGGCAAACACATCGGGCAATATGACAGAATGACACAGTTTGATGTCCACCAGGCAAAATGAAGTGTTTCATTTCTGGAAGAGAATCGTTCATAGCGTCCATTTCATCTTCCAAATGTTTGATGTCGGCTTCTGAAATTTTTGGAATGTTCAAGCGTTCTTTGCCACTTTTTAAAATGGCTTTTTCTGGGTCCGTTGCGAGAATGGCACCAAGGGTAAAAAGTCGATCTTGAATCTGCATCAGGAGTTCTTTGTAATGCTGGTCGATATTTTGGTCGCGAATCAAGCCAAGATGGGAGTTGAGTTCATCAACCGTTCCGTAGCTTTCAATGCGAATATGGTGTTTTGGCACGCGTGTTCCTCCGAATAGGGCTGTGGTGCCTTTGTCGCCTGTTTTGGTGTAGATTTTCATTTGTGTTGTTATTATTGATTGGTTGTTAGTTGCTGGATTGGATAAATAGTTTTCAAGGTTTTGTTTCCACTATTAACCAACAACTAAGCACCATTAACCAAAATTAATTCCAGTTCTCATCAAAATCCAATTGATCATAATCGTCGACATCCAAATCATCCTCAAACTCGTTGAATTCATCAAAGTCATCTGTTAAAAATGATTTATCGGGTGCTTCGTCTGGAACTTGTCCATGTGCGAATAATAAATTTGGATAATCTACGCTTTCTGTTTCCTCAACTATTTCAGCCAATTCCACAAAAAACATCCACATATTCAGAAAATCATAGATATAGATAAGTTTGGTCTCTGCTTCATAAACCACTTCATTAATTTTAGTGCCTTCCATGAGGTTGACATTGTCTTGTCCATCGCTTAAATCGAACAAAGAGAATTCCTCTCCTTGGTTCCAGTCGTCATCACTTTTATAAAAGGACGCCATTTCCGAACCATCAAACCCAAAAGATTGTGTGATGATATTATGCAAATCTTCTAGTGTGTCATCTTCACGTATTTCCAGATCGCGAAACACATTATCTTCTGTATCGTTATCGAGAATAACTCTAAATCTATATATCATTGTAGTGGATTATGGTGTAAAAATTGTTTTTAAATAGTAGCAATTGTCCTATCGCGTTTGCTTTCTAAATATACATAAAATTGTATTCCAAATAAAATGGTTGCGATGACTAAATGTGAAGGTTGCGAAAGGAAAGGAAAATCAAAATAGAACATTGCAATACCCGTGGCTATTTCCAAAAGAATAAACATTAGTATTAAGTTCACTTTTTTATAACCTAATTGACCCTTTCTGTTTTTTGTATATAGAAGTAAATTCACCACAAGTATAACAACCGAAAACGTTCTATGGATATAAAATGTAATGGTGGGATCTTGCATCCAAAGGGATTTGTTATAGCCTACCGACTTTATGGTCATATCTACTTCTTGTCGTACTTGCGTACCCAATACAACTTGAATCAGGGAAAGTACGATGGCAACTAGGAGAAGCGTTTTGAATGAAGCATCAAATTTTTGATTTTTGAAAGTTGTTTTTGTTTTGAAAATCAGATATAGAATCATCGCCACAATGACCAACGCCATGACCATGTGAACCGTAATTTTGTAAGGTGACAAATTTGAATCAACCACCGTTTTTCCCAACCACGCTTGGAAGCCCATTGCAAAAACCGTCAAAATGGATAAAATAGTAATCCATTTATTATCTCGCCAAAACCAAAAGGACAAAACTGTAAAAATCAATATGGGAATGCCCGATAATGCGCCCAATAATCGATTGATATATTCCACCCACGTATGAAGTGGATTGAAAATAGCGTAATCATGTTGTGTGTAGGGTTCCCAATTCGTTACATCCAATGAATCATTTGAAATGAAATCTTGCTTAACTACCAAAAGCGTTTCATTTTTTATAATGACGACACCTTTTTTGTAGTTGTGATTGGGTTGAAATTGCAATTGCTCGATTTCTGTTGGCGGTATATAATATCCAAAACATTTGGGCCAATCGGGACAGCCCATTCCCGAACCGGTCATTCTTACGACAGCGCCTGCAATAATGACCAGGTAAATCATTACCAAGGCTATTTTTGCTATTTTTCTAAAATGCTTTTTCATTTTTACTTCGCTAATGTACATGGTTCTAATCAGGTACTATATTGTAAAATTCATTCAAATAGGCAAGCCTAATTTTTACAGCATCACCTAAATAAAATCCGTAATTTGCTATAGCACTGCGACCATTTATGGTGTAATAAGGCTCATACCACCTTTCGGATATGTAGTTGTCATCCCAACTTTCATGAAATTCAATTACAACGGGTTGTAAAAAATCAATTGGTTGTGGTTGAGGCCGCAAATTTTCTGGAATGTGATTCAAGTAAAAAGCAGAATATTTCGTGGCCCATTTTCCATTTCTTGTTTTATATATAATGTCATACCCACCTCTTGTAAGGGTATATTTGTTACATGAATTATTAATATAAAGAATAACATCCGTGTAATTTTGAAAAGTTGGATAACTAGCATGAACAGAGACTTTAAAGTCTATATTTTGCTTGTCATAATCCCCATATATTAATGAGTCAATTTTATATGAAGCAGCCCACTCTGAATCCATGCTTATATGATTACAATAGTTGTAGTTGCCTTCTTCATAACTGATTTTCTTACCCTTTACTACGATTAGTGTTGATTTATAGTCGCATGGAGCATCTTCACAAGGGAGAGATTTAAGTATTATCTTGATACTATCAAGTTTCATTAAATCAGAAACCAAAAAACTCTTCTTGTAGTGTTTTGAAGATCTGAAGGTTATAGAATCATTTATATCGGCCTTTATCCTGAATTTGCCCTTGCTATTAGTACCGGACCAATATTTCTTCCAATTAGTCTTGATGTCTATAAATTGTCTTAATTTAATTTCGTCTTCATGATTTAAAAGCTTGTGTAAAGTATCGTTTATTGACACACTAATATTATTGTTTTTATAGTTTGTGGTTGAATTAAAAGCATGGCCTTTAATATTTACGGTTTGACTCCAACCAATAAAATTTATGGAAAAAGAAAAAACTATGAAGCAAATAATTTTATCCATGATTATTTAATTTTAAGCCTAATCGCTTTCCTTCCTTCAACATCAAATCATAAGCTGCTTCATATTCATTAGGAATATCACCTTCCAAAATTGCTTCCTTGATAGACTCTTTGATAATACCGATTTCTTTGGAAGGTTTTAAATTAAAAGTTTTCATAATATCTTCACCAGAAATTGGCGGTTGAAAATTACGGACATGATCGCGTTCTTCCACTTCGACAATTTTTTGGCGGACCAATTTAAAATTGTCATGGTATTTATTGAATTTCTTTGGATTCTTCGTGGTGATGTCCGCTTCGCAAAGTATCATCAAATCCTCTACAAAATCGCCTGCATCAAATACCAAACGACGAACCGCTGAATCCGTTACATCTTCATCTGAAAGTGCAATTGGTCGCGAACTCATAAACACCATTTTCTGGACGAATTTCATTTTGTCATTCAATGGCATTTTGAGGCGTTTGAACAATTGATAAACCATTTTTGAACCTTCAAATTCATGCGCATGGAAGGTCCAGCCTACTTTTTTGCTGAATTTTTTGGTTGGTGCTTTGCCAATATCATGCAATAAAGCGGCCCAACGTAGCCAAACATCATCAGCGTTTTTTGAGATATTATCCAGCACTTCGAGCGTGTGGTAAAAATTGTCTTTATGTGTTTGGCCTTCCACTTCATCGATGCCTTTTAATGCTGTAAGCTCTGGTAAAATATATTCCAACAACCCTGTTTTTTCCAGCAATAAAAATCCAACAGATGGTTTGTCGCTTTCAAGAATTTTATTCAACTCCACAACGATACGTTCGTTGGTGATGATCTTTATGCGGTCTTTATTTCTTTCAATAGCTTGAAGTGATTCTTCTTCAATCCTAAAACCCAATTGGGTAGCAAACCGAATGGCACGCATCATCCGCAATGGGTCGTCACTATAAGTAATATCAGGACTTAAAGGTGTGCGAATAATTTTGTCTTTCAAATCCTGAATTCCATTGAAAGGGTCCAATAAGTTCCCAAAATTCTCTTCACTCAAATCAAGCGCCAAGGCATTAATCGTGAAATCACGACGGTTTTGGTCGTCCTCCAAAGTGCCATTTTCCACAATTGGATTGCGACTGTCCTCTTTGTAAGATTCTTTTCTAGCACCAACAAATTCTATTTCAATGTCTTCATAACGAAGCATCGCAGTTCCGTAGGTTTTAAAAATCTGAACTTTTGGTTTATGGGGAATGTTTTTGGAAACTTGTTTGGCAAGGTTGATACCACTCCCAACTGCAACGATATCAATATCTTTTGGTAAGCCTCTTTCTAATAGAAAATCACGTACAAATCCACCTATGACATAACTATCCAAGTTCAATTCTTTGGCGGATTTTGAGATAATTTTAAAGATTGGATGTTGTAAGGTTTGTTTCATTGAAAATTCCAAAAACAAAATTCCAAATCCCAACTAATTAAGGAACTATTTTGGAATTTGGAGTTATAATTTGAGATTTATTGTCTTATAATCTTCACTTCCCCATTATTCCCCAACTTGATAATCGACGATGGTTTTGTGTTGATTTTTTCTCGGTGCAAATTTACGACATAGTCCACACCTTTTAAAATGTCAGGGCTTATTTCTTTGAAGGATTTTGGCGTTGGAACACCACTGATATTTGCAGACGTTGATACAATCGCTCCATTAAAACGGCGTAAGAGTTGAAAGCAAAAGTCGTCATTGGGGATGCGAATTGCAATAGTATTGTCTGAACCTATGAGATTTTCGGCCAAATTTTGAGGATCATCATAGATAATTGTAATTGGTTCTTCGGATACTTCAAGAATGTCATACGCGACCTCAGGGATTTTTTTGATGTATTTTTTGAGCATTCTATCATCTGCAACCAAACAGATCAATGCTTTGCTATCTTCACGTTGCTTTAGCATGAAAATTTTCGCAACCGCTTCAGCATTTAAAGCATCACAGCCAATCCCCCACACGGTATCGGTCGGGTATAGGATGAGACCTCCTTGTTTTAGAACATTCACACATGTATTGATTTCGTTGTTCATCATCTTTTTTTAAATATATACACAGTTTCAATCTCTTTATCTTCGTTCTGGAACTTAATCGTTTCCATTTGAAATCCTTCTGTCTTGCCAAGATAGTCATCCAAATAGTTGTGTGAAACGATTAGAAATGAATTTTTATCCATATTGTTTATGATAGTTTCAGGATAGAAATAACCGGGGAAGGCATAACCAATTTTTTTGAGATTTATTGAATGATATTCTCCCAAGTAATAGTATGCGCAAGAAATTCCATGAAGATAAACTGTAGAACCGATGGGCACGATATTTTTAAGATGTACAAAATTTTCTTGTTGCACTTCGTAATCGATTTTTTGATGCTTAATGGTTGAGACTGTTTTTGAGCAGATCTTGATGACACCCACAGACAATATCACATAAAAAATAATAGAAGACGTAAACTTTTGGGATGTCGATGCCACGAAAGCAAATAAAATGATGAAATAAGCAAAAATATATTGAAAGTAATGGTCGTAACTCCCAAAGAAAAATATACTCAATGAAGATAATGCCATAACTGTATAAAAGAAAAGCTCTCTATAGTTGAATTTTTTGATTAGGAATGGAATGGCATAGACAAAGGGAATGTAAAAGAAACAATCGAAAAGGTGCGACAGTTTAAATTTAATATGAATCCCAGTGCCTGTTCCTTGGTCAAATGGTTGCCCTTTGCCCAAAACATAGTTTATGAATTGCGTTAGCGGGGTATCGTTCCAGGCATAATACAAATATAGCAAAGCCACAGGAAGCAAAATTCCCGATGCCAATACCGCCAAATTCTTTAACTTTCCAGTAGTGTTTAATAGTATGTCCAAACCAATTGGCAATAGTAAAAACAATCCATATTGTTTGGCTAGAAATGATAAGCCCAAAAAAATTCCGCACTTTAGTATTGCAGAAAAATGTTGTTTCTTTCTAAATTTCAGATAGTATTCAAGCGCTAATAATTGAAAAAGTAACGACACCGGTTCCAACATAATGTGGTTGCCGTCATAGAGGATGCATATCATAAAAAATGATAAGCTCAAAAAGAGATTCAACCACTTGTTCAAATTGAATCTTTGTAAAATCTTACATAAAACAAGGGAACAAACCCCTAAAATCAAAAGATTTATAAATAGGTGATAAGAAAATTCCGTAATGGTCATAAAAAAATACGGTAGACTCAAAATGCCAATTGCCAAAGGATTATATGGGGCCGCAATGTCCTTAAAATAAATATTCCCTTGATGCATATCCCGCATCGTGCTCAAGTAATAACCCGAATCTTGCGATACAAAAGGAAACCAAAAAAAAGCAACTATAGACGCTGCGCAGCAAATCAGCAGAAGGACAGAAAAACTGCCTAAAATCCTATTGTTGCTTGTCATAGGTTATGATTTGATGGATGATATGATTGGTTTCTTCCAGAGTCAAATCAAAAAACAAAGGCAACCTGACCAAACATTCCGTAAAATGGTCTGAATTTGGAAGGTTGCGACCATCATGGGATTCATGATAATAAACGCTGGCATGAAGCGACAGGTAATGAAACACGGCATGTACATTGTTCTTTTTTAAATGCGCAATGAGTGCTGTCCTAATATCCGGTGTTTTAGCAATGAGATAGAACATATGGCCGTTTTGTGTGGCATAAGTTGGAACCAAGGGCAATTCGAAGTTGTTTAAATGTGCGTGCTTTAACTGCGTTTCATAATGGTTCCAAATCTCTATTCTTTTGGATTGGATGGTTTGTAAATTTTCCAGTTGTGCCCATAAAAAAGCGGCAATCACTTCTGAAGGTAAAAAGGAGGAGCCGATATCCACCCAGTCATACTTATTGATTTCTCCACGGAAAAATTTCGTTCTGTTGGTGCCTTTTTCCCATAAAATTTCAGCACGTTCAGAAAACTGGTCATCATTGATACCGAGCATTCCACCTTCACCGGAGATGATATTTTTTGTTTCATGAAACGAAAATGCCGATAGATGCCCAATGGTTCCGAGCGGTTTTCCTTTATAAAAAGAATCGATAGCCTGTGCGGCGTCTTCAATTACCAGTAAATTATGGGACCTGGCTATATCCATGATTGCATCCATGTCGCACGCCACCCCTGCATAGTGTACCACGACGATTGCTTTCGTTCTTGATGTAATAAGCTTTTCTAGGGTTGAAGGATTTAAATTGGGATTGGTTTCATAGGAATCTGCAAAAACAACGTTCGCGCCTTGTCTTATAAATGCTAATGCAGTAGATACAAATGTGAAACTTGGCATGATAACTTCATCACCTTTTTCAATTTTGGCCAACATGGCACACATTTCCAAGGCATCTGTGCAGGAGGTGGTCAACAAACATTTCTTGAAACCATAGGTTTTTTCAAAAAACGCCTGACATTTTTTTGTGAACATACCATTGCCTGAAATTTTTCCACTCGCGACGGCCTCTTCAATATATTTGGTTTCGTTCCCAGTAAGAAATGGTTTATTGAAAGGAATCATTGCTGTATTTTCCAATAGTGTTTAAGTATGAGTTCTTCAGATAATTGATAGTTGTTTTTCTTATAAAAATGACACGCCACCGAGTTCTTTTTTTGAGTTGGGATTCGTAATTCTTTTATACCTTCAGAGATACAATAATTTTCAGCTTTTTGTAACAATTGCCTACCATATCCTTTTCCTTGGCATTCTTCTGACACGGCAATCAAACCAATGGATGCATGGTCCAGATTTTTTTTGATGGTCACAAAACCTAGAATAGAATCGTCATCTTTTATAAAGAAAACTTTATCTGCAAATTTATGGTTTAAACTATTATCCACCCATTTTTGATATAGCTTCTTAAATTTTTGCGTTGAAAGATTGGCATCCAATTTAAAACGGCTGTATTTCCCACTTTCATAAGCCAAGTCGTAAATCTGTTCGGGCTGAATCATTTGCTTGTCATTATCCTGAATAGCGATTTTCAAGATATGGGATTTATTCCCATTCATGGATTTGGAAAAAGTACATTTAGTTTCCTTTAAAGTGTTCTCAAAATTGTTTAAAGGAACTGCTATGTCTGTTGTTTGTTTTACAACAATCCAATCAAAGGCTGACAAATCAAGGATTAAATCCTTATTTAGTGCGTTGGTAATTGAAAGTTCTCCAACCTCTAACCCAAAAAAATCACTATCCCACTCTAATCTACGAAGGGTATACATGATCTATAATATATATGGGGCGATTTTTGGTTTGATTGAACGCTTTGCTCAAATAAATGCCAATGACGCCTAACAAGGTAATAATAATTCCAGAGAAAAAACAAATGGCAATAAACAACGAACTGTAGCCCATAATAGCAATTTGACCAGTCATTGCTTGATAAAATACATAGATGGCACCAAAGAATGACAACAAGGATACGATGATTCCAAAGTTGAGGAACAGTCTCAAAGGTTTATCAGAAAACGAAATTATGGTATTAAAGGCCAATTGAAATAGTTTGAACCAGCTATAACTGGTAGTGCCTTCAAGCCGCTCTAGATGTTCAACCTCTATCGAAGTTTGATTAAAACCTGTCCATTTTACAAACAGCGGAAAGAAAATGAGTGCGTCACCGATGCGCAGCAGACTTTCTATTACTTTTTTGTTGTAGATGCCAAAATTGGCTACTTCACTATTGATATCAACCCCGGTAAAAAAATTAAATGTTTTATAAAATAATTTCGATGACATTTTTTTGAAAAAGCTATCCTTGCGCTTAGATCGTCTTGCAAGCACAGCATCAAAGCCTTCTTGAGCTTTTCGGTATAGGGGAATAATTTCTTTGGGTTGGTCTTGCAGATCGCAGTCCATCACCACCACCCAATGGCCCTTGGCATGGGACAGTCCCGCCAAGATGGCCGGATGCTGACCAAAATTTCTGCTCAACCGAATGCTAGTGACTTCAGGGTGTTGCACCGCCAATTGTTTCATGACACGCCATGAATCGTCCGGACTTCTGTCGTCTACCAGAATGATCTCAAATGTGAGTGATTCCTTTTGAAGCACACGCTTTAGTTCCACAACCAACTTATCAATGATTTGCTCAGCCCGATATACGGGACTTACTATTGATATTTCTGGAGTTTCTTTCATACTTGGTTTGGTTCATAGGAACATGGCCTACGAAAATACTAATTGAATGCGACATTAAACAGATAAAACCTCATTATAAACAGACAGCGTTTGTTCTGCCATGATCTCTGCACTAAACGTTTCGACCACCAATTTATAGGCATTTGCAATGATTTTGTCTCTTAATATGTCGTCCTTCAATAGCAATAATATGTTTCCCGCAAGATGTTTATGGTCCTTGATGTCTGACAGTAATCCATTCTCTTTATCAATTATAACTTCCGGAATGCCACCTGCTTTTGTGGATACTATCGGGATTTTGTAATAAAATGATTCTAAAATGGTCAATGGCAAACCTTCGCTTTGGGAGCTCATCAAAAATATGTTGAACTGGGACGTATATTTAAAACCTTCCTTTAAAAAATCCGTAAAAGTAATGTAAGGTTCCAGTCCTTTATCCTTAACAGAAGCTTTTATGGTTGCCGTAAAATCCGTAAACCGTCCTATCTGTAGAAAGTGGATATTTTTTACTTGATGTTCGTTTACCAAATGATCAAGAGTATTTACCAAGGTCAATAAATCCTTCGCATCTACATGATTGGCAACGTTGCCCACAATGATTTTTTCATCCGGAATATCAAAGTCTTTATGGATGTCTTTGTCAGTGTCAATATGAAGTTTGGAAAGGTTCAAACCATCCCGCACCAAAATGAGTTTGTGGTGGTTTTTTGAATACAACAGTTGTTTAAATCTTGTTTTAATCGCTTCCGTAACACATGTGATTTTCTGTATGCCTTTGTAATTGTATTTGAATTTGCTTAAAAAACTGGAACTAGTACTCATGTCTTTTTTTGAAAAGATGCACTTACAAGGTAATTTATAAAACAAATCAGAGAGCATATAAGTGAGCACAAATTTGCCATTATGAATGTGAATGATGTCTATTGCGTACTCTAAAACGCTGTTTCTTAAATCCTTCAATAAAGTTTTTGAATAGGCCTTGTTGTTTGGAACAGCGATTATGCTCCCTTTGATATCGTCAGCATAATCCAATAAAATGGAATCATCGAAGCAAAACACATAACTGTTAATGTTCTTTTTGTTGAGCGCCTCAATCAAATAAATGAGTTGCTGTTCGCTACCACCAAACTTTAGGTTACTGGACAAGTGCAGGATGTTCATATCTACTGATTATAAAGCCCCAGACTTTTTTTTAATTTTTTGAAAATGACATTCCAGTGTGATGTCATTAAATTTGAAATATTTGAAATTATCCATTGGCTACTCGGAATGACCTTCGATTTAACCAGATTTCCTGCTTCAGGTGACATTGTAAAATTATCTAGAAAAGCATGGAGGTCAACACTTCCAAATCCTGTAAATTCATTTACCTTATTTTCATCATGAATCACTGAAGCCCAAATAGCCTGGTTTTTTATCTGTATTATACGCTTTTCTTTCTTCCAAAATCTATGCGAAATATTCCATACCGTCTTTGGGTTTTCGTTTTTTTCAATTAAGGAAATAAATGGGTTGAAGAGATGCAATTTCTTGCCAAGTTTATAATCTGGCGAAATTTGAAGTGTGTAACCATCGATAAAATCAACGGCCATGAATACTTGTCGATTGAATTGATTTTGTACGGCTTCAATATAAATTTTGCTCAAACAATCGTCATTGTCAAGTCTGCTGGTAATGATATATTCCGAAGTAACCTTCGACACATAGTTCCTTAAAGATGGTAAAAATTGTTCCATCCCATTACAAAAGATGGGTCTAAAGTTTGAAAATTGATTTTCAAGAATTTTAATTTGCTGTTGATAAACCTCAGGCGTGGTGGTGTCAAAAAAAACAAGCCATTCAAAATCTTTGTTTGTTTGGGCACTCACCGATGGAAAACAATAGTCGGTAAAAAGTTGAAATCGATTTTTGTGCCATTCTTCAGTCAATACCGCCACATTTTTTTTGTTGGTGGTCCAATCTGATTTTCGGAGGTTGAATCTCGTTATCAAAAAATGCTGAAACATGATAAACTTGTTATGAAAGGAATCTTATCTTTGCAATAATACGATTTTTAATGTTTATCAAAGGCCTGCTATTGCATGATTGAAAGATATATTTTTAATAAAAAACAACGCATTGTTGGGCAAGATGAGGTCAAAAATCTCATCAAAAATTTCGGAGCCATTGAAATTATGATTGGTGATGGACGACGGAATAAAGTTAAAATTGCTGATATCAAAGATGCCCAAATAAACATCAAGGCATTCAAAACACCTAACCTAATCAATCAAATTGTCTATAAATTCTTTAGAAAATCCAAAGCCAGACGATCATACGAATATGCAAATCATTTGCTGGGTGTGGGCATCAAAACACCAGAGCCCATAGCTTATTTGGATTATTCCTCACAATTGTTGTACAAAAGCGGTTATTATGTTAGCAACCATTTAAGCCATGATTTGTCTTACAGGGAATTGATAATGGATCCAAATTATCCCGAAAGGCAAAAAATATTAAGGGCATTTACGAGATTTACATTTAAGCTACATGAGAATAGGATCAATTTTTTAGATCATTCTCCTGGCAACACTTTAATTCGGGTGATTGGGGAAGATATATATGAGTTCTATTTGATAGATTTGAACAGGATGAAATTTATGCACATGAATTTTGATGACCGAATGAAGAATTTTGCAAAATTATCCCCTAAGGATGATATGCTTCAGATAATGAGCAACGAATATTTCAAGTTATACCCGGGAAAAACGGAGTCTGAAATAATTGAGCGTATGAAGTTTTTCTCCATTCGATTTTCATCAAGCTTTATGCGAAAGGAACGGTTTAAAAAGAAATATTTTTTCTGGAGAAAATATTCATGATTTACCGTTCTTTATGAGCTCTCTTAATTTTGAATATTTTAAAAATGTAATATGTGCGGTTTGAATACCAATCATAAAGCCATTAAATCCATCTAAAAAGCCCAGCCTTATTATAAATGCCTTAAAAAATGCCCAAATTGGATTGAAAACCAATTTCCATATAGTGGCTTTTTTCCCTAAATCATAATAAGCTTTTGCTGCAATGGTCGAAAAATATTCGGTTTTGAGATTAAATTCTGAATAGGACTGATAGGTCCGGTGCAAAATATCACCTTTTAAATGGCCAAGTGTATCTTGTTTTGTGTTCAATTCGATCCTATCATGAGGATTAATGCCTTTCCATTGTGCCGCTCTTCGGTC
>JBGTDZ010000339.1:0-1974 GCA_041748055.1 Aquaticitalea sp. | reverse complement strand
AAAGACTGCCAAACGCATGTCCGAAATTGGTTTTTCAGACATTGAGAGTTCTGAAATAATGATTCGCAATATCGAGGCAAGAGAAGGGAAAACAAGGCCTTCAATGCGCATGATTGGTCATACAACATATCTTATATTCGGTAGAAAAATTATGCAAGATAATGCCAAATCAGAAACTATTGTAGATGATTTGAAACTGCAAATTACTAATGATGAACAATAGACATCCCGTTGCACTGTTTTGAGTAATAATAAACCAAAGTATTTTATTAAATCAAGATTAATAATTTTCTAGGCTATCATAACCGACTAAGAGAACAATTGAGCATGGTTTGATACATGTGCCAAATCAAAATGAGCAAGAGAGCTATTCTTATAAGGAACCGTCATAGACTTGAATATGTTGGCAACTGAAGGTTATTGTGTAAAATGTAAAGCAAAGAGGCTAATGAAAGGTGAATCACAGGTCACCATGAAAAATGGAAGACCTGCAACAAAGGGAACATGTTCAGTTTGTGGAACCAAGATGTTCAAGATTGGCGGTGGCCCTAGCAAAGTAGTCAAGAAAGGCAAGACGAAACCAAAATCAAAGGCAAAACCAAAATCAAAGGCAAAAGCAAGAAAACGTTAAAATCCTAAATTCCTTTTTTATCTTTTTATTCCGAAAGCTAAGAATTATTTGATGTTCATTTTAACTAGTTTATATCGAAAATTCCTTTTCGACATGATCCAATTTTTGAATGTTTCCACAAGAAGATATCAATTCGCGTAACTTAGTTCTTGGAGCTTCAGATTTTACAAGCTCCCTTGCTATTTTTATTCCTTCGTTCATATCACTAGCTCTTTCTCCTGCGATTAACGCAACAGCTGTATTAAGAACTACTATGTCTTGCTTTGCGCTAGTAGATTTTCCATAAATTGTTTGCAAAGTGGTCTTTACTGAATCCTCCACAGATTTGATTTCAATTTGCTCTTTTTTAACGACCTTCATGTCCAATAATTTTGGATCTACCTCCTGTCTTTCAATTTTGCCAGATTCAAGAACGACTATGATATTTCTTGAAGTGTTTGACAGTTCATCCATGCCGTCTAAAGAATGAACGAGAAAAATTTTTTTCAGATTTGAGTCAATCATTGCATTTGATACAAGTTCGATAAATTTTGGATCAGAAATTCCAATGACCTGTGAGGTAATATTTGTACACGGATTACATAAAGGTCCAATAAGATTAAAAATTGTCTTAAAACCAAGTCGTTTTCGTATCCCCGAAATCCTTCTCAATTTCGGATGAAATTTAGGGGCAAACAAAAAGGCATAACCAAGTTTTTCAAGTGATTCAATAATTCTACTCTCTGCTAGATTCAAATCGAGCCCTATATATTCAAAAAAGTCCGCACTGCCAAATAATCCGCTAGCAGACCTATTCCCATGTTTTGCAACATTTATTCCAGAAGCAGAGGCGACAAGTGATGCAGCAGTGCTGATACTAAATGAATTTGCCAGATCACCACCAGTACCACAATTATCAATTAGTGCACTATTAATTCTGGGAGTTATACGAAGAGAATTTTGAAGCATGGTGTCCCTTATTATTTTTAGTTGATTTGCACTAACACCTCTGAATGTTAACGCCGAAAGGAACGAAGCAATGGTCGAGTCTGGAATTTCATCCAGAAAAATAAGATTTACTGCCTTCATAAAGTCATTTGCATCAATACTATCCTCTGATAAAATTTTTCTGGTTTGTTTTTGAAGATATTCTTTGGACATTATTTTTTCAAAATATCTATGAAATTTTCCAAGATATGATAACCATTTTTTGTTAATACGGACTCTGGATGAAATTGAACACCGTATATCGGATACTTTTTGTGTTTCAACCCCATTATTTCCGAATCATCAAGTGAGAATGCTGTTATTTCTAAACAATCTGGAAAATTTTCTCTTGATGCTACCAGTGAGTGATATCTTGT
>JBGTDZ010000338.1:0-4147 GCA_041748055.1 Aquaticitalea sp. | reverse complement strand
GAGCCGTTTTTCGTGACATATCAGTCCAAGTTTGCTCAAGTGGTGGAATCGGTAGACACGCCGGACTTAAAATCCTGTGTCCATTAGGACGTGCGGGTTCAAGTCCCGCCTTGAGTACAGATGAAAAACCGAAACGAAAGTTTCGGTTTTTTTGTTTTAAAATGTTTATAAAAACGAGCTTTTGGCACATTTTAAAACAAAAGAATGATTCATTGATAAGTGGGCTTTTCTCAAAATGTTCAAAGGGAAGTCGCTGAAGGAATTAAAAAATAAAAACCTCCAATCTTTATAAAAGGTTGGTTTTTTAATTGGATGATATAGTTTAATATTTAACAGTGGCGTGCTTTGCATTTGAGCGGGTCTAGGAGCACTAAAAATTATAATCACAAAACATCAATATTTCAAGTCACACCTCCTGACTCAAAAATCGCGAGAGAAAAACGGGTCTTATATTGATGTAGCGAAAATTCGATTTTTTTTAGTGTCTGCAGAAGAAACTGAACGATGCCGTTTTATTGAGTGAATGATGCCATTTAAAGTAATTATCCCTCCGAAATTTCTTTTAATTTTTCCAATGCTGTAGGATACGTGTTGTTGAAATAATCCAAATAGTCGTCTACCGTGTCCATATCTACCTTGACAGTTGTTATGCCGTTTTTTTCTTGGTACGCATAATTTTCATGTCCGCCTGCCCATTTTTCGACTTGTTCACCTGTTGTTACTTCAGTATCCCCATCCAAAAAACCGTAATGTCTTATGGATATAAATTTAGCGGGCTGGTGCTCTTCAATTTCAGAAACCATACCGCCTTTTTTTCCGCTTTCGTCCACGCCTACAAAATAAATTTTGCTTCCTTTTGTCCAACTTCCTTCGTATGTGGAGGTAGGATTAAATGCTCATGTCCAATGTTCATAGATGCTTTTGTCTTTTAATCCCAACATTGTTTCATATACTTTTTGAGCTGATGCATTTATCTCTTTTTTAAACTGTAGTTTTTTCATTTTTATTGTAGTTATTTGAATATCAAAGATAAACGATTTTTCTGTCTGTAGTGTGTCCTTCTATGCTGACAGCTAACAGGTTATAACCAGATAAATATAAGGATTTATAATTTAAAATTTCGGGATTATCCTATTTTGGGGATCAATCCAAGAACTGACGAACAATGTTCTTCGCCAGAAGTACATTCACGTTAATACAAAGGCGGAATGGATAAAATCCAGAAAAACTTAAACTAAAAAACCTCCAGCTTATAAGTTAGTTGGAGGTTTTTATAATTTAAAGTCAAGTCTTACGTCTTTCATCTTTCAGCGAAGCGGTTTTAGGTCTTTGTTCACAATCCAAAAGCTTCTTTTACCTTATCCACATAATCCAATTTTTCCCATGTAAACAGTTCCACATCCAAAGTAATATGCCCGCCATTTGGTTGACTGAATGTTTTGCTTACGGTTTCATTGGTTCGTCCCATATGCCCATACGCGGCAGTTTCGCTATACATGGGCTGACGCAATTTCAAACGTTCTTCAATGGATGCCGGTCGCATATCAAAAATCTCTGCAACTTTCTCCGCAATCTCTCCGTCAGTTAAATTATAAGGGCAAGTGCCATAAGTTTCAACATATATAGATGTGGGTTTTACAACACCAATAGCATACGATACTTGCACCAATATTTCGTCGCATAATCCTGCAGCCACCAAGTTTTTAGCGATATGACGTGTCGCGTACGCAGCACTTCTATCTACCTTACTTGGGTCTTTTCCCGAGAATGCACCACCACCATGGGCACCTTTCCCACCATAAGTATCAACAATGATTTTTCTGCCTGTCAACCCCGTATCGCCATGGGGACCACCAATCACGAATTTTCCGGTTGGGTTAATGTGATAGGTGATGTCATCATTGAACAATACTTGGATATCTTCAGGTAAATTGGATTTTACCCTTGGGATCAAAATGTTCACAATATCTTTCCTGATTTTTGCCAACATGGTTTCATCTTGGTCAAAATCATCATGTTGTGTAGAAACCACTATCGCATCAATACGCTGAGGTATATTGTCATCGCTATATTCAATGGTTACCTGACTTTTAGAATCTGGGCGTAAATAGGTGATTTCTTTATTTTCCCTTCGCAATGCTGCCAATTCGATTAAAATTCGGTGGGATAAATCCAAGGCCAATGGCATTAGGTTTTCCGTTTCGCGAGTTGCGTAGCCGAACATCATCCCTTGATCACCGGCACCTTGCTCTTCCTTGCTTGCTCTGTCTACACCACGATTGATATCTTCCGATTGCTCATGAATGGCAGAAAACACACCACAGGAATTGCCGTCAAACATATATTCGCTTTTGGTATATCCTATCTTATTGATAGTGTCTCTGGCTATTTTCTGAACATCAAGATAAGTATTCGATTTTACTTCGCCAGCAAGAACAACCTGGCCGGTAGTGACAAGTGTTTCGCAAGCTACTTTGGCCTCTTTGTCAAAAGCCAAAAAATTATCAATCAGCGCATCACTGATTTGGTCTGCAACTTTGTCTGGATGCCCTTCAGAGACACTTTCTGATGTAAATAAATACGCCATAGTATGGTTTTATAACATGTTTTGGTAGATTTGACGTTAAGCGTCGAAGGTAGTTTGCACTGCCTTTAGCATTTTTAATCCCATATTTTATAAGGGATCTCATCATCGGAATTTCCGATTCTGAAGAGGTTGCAATCAGTCAAATCTTTCCTCTTTTATTTCTTGGGCAAAAATACATATAATAATATTATTATAAAAAGAGAACTTTGGTCAAATTTTAAAAAATGAAAAAGCCCTCCGGTTTTTGTCCGGAAGACTTTATCAAAATCAAAAACTAACTAAGATTGTTGTTCGTTGAGCCTAAAGTCAGGATATGCGCCCATTCCATGTTCATGTGCATCCAGTCCTTCAAATTCTTCTTCTTCAGAAACCCGTATGCCAATGGTTTTCTTTAGAATAAAAAGAATTACAAATGTTGAGATGACACAAATACCGGCATATGAGGCAATGCCTATCAATTGACTTATAAGTTGTTCAAAACCCGCCAAGGCGCCAAAAAGTCCTACTGCCAATGTTCCCCAAATTCCACAAATGAGGTGAACTGCAATTGCACCTACAGGATCATCCAATTTGAGTTTGTCGACCAAGGCAATCCCTAAAACAATAATGATACCTGCAATGCTGCCAATTAGGATGGCATCTGTCGGGCTCATTTGATCGGCACCTGCCGTAATTCCCACAAGGCCACCCAAGATGCCGTTAAGGAACATGGTCAAATCCAAATTTTTATAACGCAGAGTAGAAAATATTGCTGCTACAACACCTCCAGCTGCTGCGGCAAGACAGGTGGTTACAAGTACCAAGGAGGTTAAAGCAGGGTCAGCGGAAAGTACAGAGCCACCGTTAAAACCAAACCAGCCTAACCATAAAATCAGTACACCAGCCGTTGCCAAAGGGATATTATGTCCAGGAATCGCTTGCGGTTTACCATCTTTAAATTTGCCTATCCTTGGCCCTAATAGAAATACCGCAATCAATGCTGCCCATCCTCCCACTGAATGTACCAAGGTGGAGCCTGCAAAATCGTAAAATGGTGTTTCCAATGTTTGTAAAAAACCACCTCCCCATTTCCATGAACCTGCAATTGGGTATATCAATCCTACATAAATCACTGTAAAAATCATAAACGAACCGATTTTAATCCTTTCGGCAACTGCTCCAGAAACAATCGTAGCTGCGGTGGCAGCGAACATTCCTTGAAACAGGAAATCTGTCCAATAGGTGTAACCCGCATTGTAAGTGAGATCCAGACCGCCTTCGGCAGTTAATGGTGAATCCAGTCCGAAGCCGGCAAAACCCAGAAATCCATTGAAATCTCCTGGATACATTAAATTAAACCCTACGAAACAGTAAAGCAATAATCCGATGCAGATTATAAAAATATTTTTAAATAGGATATTGATTGTGTTTTTTTGTCTCGTCAATCCGATTTCAAGGAATGAAAATCCGAGATGCATGAAGAAAACGAGCGCTGTACAGATCATCATCCATACATTATTTGTAGTTAATAATTCCATAATGAAATATATGTTTAGTTAGTTATTTTAATGTTTGTCCACC
>JBGTDZ010000337.1:0-11567 GCA_041748055.1 Aquaticitalea sp. | reverse complement strand
GACATTGATGGTCGGACCGGTCGCTCCTGTGTTCCATGAATAGGAACTGGCGCCTGTGGCACTCAAGGAAACGCTCTGTCCCAAGTTGATGGTAACGTCAGAACCTGCGTTCACTGATGGCAAGGGATTCACTGTGACCCTGACGTCATCTGTATCGCTACAGCCGTTCTGGTCCACCTCGACGGAATATGTTATTGTGTTGTTAGGGTTGACGGTAATGCTCGCCGTTGTTGCCCCAGTGCTCCAGAGGTAGCTGTCCCCTCCAGAGGCGGTTAAGGTAACGCTAGTGCCCCTACATGTCGATACGTCCGCTCCCGCACTGGCAGTTGGCATTGCATCCACGGTCACAGTGACGTCGTCCGTATCGGAATTGGTGCCACTGGCATCGTAGGCCGTGACCGTATAGGTCGTTGTGGAAGTTGGGCTGACGGAGATATTGGCCGTCGTCGCACCTGTATTCCATAAATAACTTGAGCCGCCCGATGCCGCTAGAGTCGCGCTGTTGCCATCGCAAATGGAAACGTCAGCTCCCGCATTGGCAGTGACATTGTTGCCCGCAAGCACGGTCACTGTGACCGTATCCGATTTAGTGCAACCGTTGTCGTTCGTTCCGGTGACGCTATAGGTAGTTGTCACTGTTGGACTGACATTGATGCTCGGGACCGTTTCTCCCGTGCTCCATGAATAGGTGCTCGCACCAGTGGCGTCTAAGGTTACGCTTTCACCCTCATTGATGGTGACGTTCGCACCTGCATCGACCGATGGCAATTGGTGGACCGTGACGGTAACCTCGTCCGTATCGGTGCATCCGTTCTGGTCCACCTCGACGGAATAGGTTTTTGTGTTGTTAGGGTTGACGGTGATGCTCGCCGTCGTTGCCCCTGTGCTCCAGAGGTAGTTGCCACCTCCCGTGGCGGTCAAGGTAACGCTAGTGCCCCGACATGTCGATACGTCCGCTCCAGCGTCCGCGTTAGGCAAGGGATTGACCGTTACCGTGACATCGTCAGAATCGGTACATCCATTCTCTGTCACTTCAACTGAATATGTTGTTGTCGTGTTGGGACTTACAGTGATGCTGCTTGTTGTTGCTCCATTGTTCCAGAGATAATTACCACCTCCTGAAGCCGTGAGCGTCACACTGGTGCCTTGACAAATTGAGATATTTGAGCCGGCGTTTGCAGCCGGCATCGGCTTTACCGTGACCGTGACATCGTCCGTGTCGGAGTTTGTGTTATCTTCATTAAAGGCAGTGACCGTGTAAATTGTAGTTGCATTTGGGCTTACAGTAATGCTAGCATCGGTGGCTCCAGTGTTCCATAAGTAGGTGGTGCCTCCAGAAGCAGTTAATATAGTGCTATTCCCTTCACAAATCTCAACGTCCTGCCCTGCATTGGCGGTAACGTTGTTAACTGTCAAAAAAACTGTAACGGAATCGGTGGCTTCACAACCATTGGAAGTTCCCGTGACTGTGTAGGTCATGGTCACGTTTGGATTTACAGTAATGCTCTGTGTTGTTTCTCCTGTGTTCCACATATAAGTGTCTGCTCCAGATGCAGTTAATGTGACATTTGTACCGACAGTAATCGTGACATCTTCTCCTGCACTTATATTTGGAAGTGGATTTACAGTAACAACCACCTCATCTGTATCTGAATTGTTGCCGGTGGCATTATATGCGGTCACAGTGTATGTAGTTGTTTGAGTTGGATTTACAGTAATGCTGGCCGTAGTTGCGCCATTGCTCCAAAGATAAGTAGATCCTCCCGCTGCTGTTAAAACTGTACTGGAACCATCGCATATCGTAACATCTGGACCTACGTTCGCGGTAATAGTCTCAGCATTTTGAATTGCTTCCACAACCCACATCATAGGATAAGGATTATTCTCCCATTGTGAATTGTCCCAATTACTTGCGAAAATCACTTTTGACCCATTTCGATTAGGCACCGCATGTGCTTGATGGTTGTAAGAATTACCAACCGCTATATTCGTATTATGTTTTGCAAAACGCTCAATGATATTTGAACCATCTAGTTTTATAGCAAATACTTCTCTTGCGGCCTCATTCAGATTTACATTTAAGGGATTACCTTCGTCGCTAATATAAGCCCAACCTGGTCTGTCTAAATTTCGACAACTGATATGACCTCCCCATAAACCCCGATCCCCTGTTACCCCAGAATTAGGAAATAATCCTTGTTTAGACCCATTATCTAGTCGTATGAAGCTCATGCTATAACCACTCATACCATCAAATGCAACAAAAACTTCATTTCCTTGTTGGTCATATCCTAAATCACCATGTTCTGTTCTGTTTGAAAGATGTCTCAAAAAATTTAAATTTCGGTCATATACTTTTGTGCCCTGATAAGTTCCACTACCATCTGAGTTATATTGAACCACCACATAATTTCCCGATTGCGACATAGAAACCCAATCTATACTTGCGCTTCCAAAAGATTGCTGACCTGCTATGACATTATTTAAAATATCATAAACAATCAGAGAAGTTCCAGACGAATTGGTAGCTATGAGTGCCGCCCACCTATCATCATTTGATAGATTTCCCTCGCCATATCCCAAATCTATATTCTGAAATTCAGTAAAAGTTCTTAAAACGTTACTCGCTTGAGTTGATATATTTTTTTTAGATAATTGATTACCAAAATAATCATAAGCAATGCTTGGATTCACGTTGGACCAGATTGCCCCTACGTTCATGGTTGTTAATACTTCATAGGTATTGCCATCCAAAACTTTTGTAGGCCATCCACTCGTCATTATTTTAGTGCCATCTGCATTCCAGGGTTGATTTTTGGCATATCGATGCCTTAGTTGTGAACAATTACAATTAAAAATTGATGGATCACTAATTCTAGTTATTTGAGTTCCTGTTATAGGGTCATTAAAAGGCACTAAATATTGTGGTGTATTTTGTGGTACCTGATAGGTCCCCCAATTTATGCCCTGGATATTTTGATCTACAGGGTAAACTTGGCAAAAGACTCTGATACTTGAAAACATTGAACATATAAAAAAACAATACAGGATGGCACCTCGCAAAAGGCTAGTGGTATTTGGGGACTTCATGCTATTTATTTATTTAGGGCTTACTTAAATCTCTAAAAGTCTACCAATCTACATTTAATATTAATAAAATCGATAATTAGCAATATAATTTCGACAAGTGGTATTATTTTTTTATATATTTTCTTACAAATTGCTATTACTTTGCAATAAATATATAATCACTTCATCGGATTTTTATTTCACTACATCGGTCTTTTATTATTTACTGCGAAAATAAAGGTTTGGATGTTTTATAACAAAAAAAACTGAAACTTTAACACTTAGCCAATGATTTTGAAAAATAGGTATGTTATATAATAATAAATTTTCGATACAACTATTGAGAATTAAAATTATACTTTAGACCCAAATTTAAAAATGGGTTTAATCTCAATATTTTTACTTTATTGAAAAAAATGAACGTTGCATTCGTTATTTCGAGCTTGACTGCAGGTGGAGCCGAACGAGTCTTATCCAATTTAGCAAATGAATTGGTTGAAGATTTTAACATTACTATAATTACTCTATATAAATGCCAACCTTTTTATCCTTTACATAAAGAAATCAATTTAAAATATTGCAAAGAACATTCTATTGACAGCCCAACCACATTGCAGTCCCTAGTTAATCACTGTACACTTTTTTATAACCTAAACAAATTACTCAAGAACCATCAAATCGATATTTGTATCGGTTTTATGAGCACGTCCAACTTATATGCCATATTGGCTTCTAAATTGAGGAAAATACCAAGTATTATAAGTGAACGCATCCATCCTGAATATTATGATATTGGTGCTTTTTGGAATTTTATAAGAGAAAAAATCTATCCTTTGGCTACCCATTTGGTTATACAAACTGAATCCATTAAAAAATATTTTGAAACGTACATGACAAGTGAGCAGTTGAGAATCATTAAAAACCCCTTGGCGCCCAATCTAGCAAGCAAAAGAAATTTGAATGGAAAAAGAGAAAAGATAATTCTGAATATCGGAAGGCTGGATAATCAAAAAAATCAAGATTTGTTGATAAGAGCATTTGCCAATATTCATCAAGATGGATGGATACTTAATATCATCGGTGAGGGAGTCAATAGAAAAATTTATGAAGACCTAATAGAATCGCTTCATCTAGAGAATAAAGTGAAATTATTGGGAATAAGATCAGATGTTCATTCCTACTTTAATCAAGCTGGAATATTTGTGTTTACATCAAGATTTGAAGGATTTCCAAATGCATTAACGGAAGCCATGTATTTTGGAGTGCCTTGTATTTCTACGGATTGTCCTTCGGGACCATCAGAGCTTATTCAAAATGGATTCAATGGATACTTAATTCCTGTTGGAGACCAATTATCTCTAGAGAAAAGATTGCAGGAATTAATAGATTCTCCAGATTTAAGAATGAGATTTGCTGCGAATGCAATTAAAAATACTGATGAGTTTGAATCTGAATTGGTTACCAATCAATGGAAATCTCTCATAATGCAATCCCTTAAATAATCTTGTTCAATTGTAATAAATGTCAACAAATTTTAATATTAAAAAATTATTCCAAAGGGCTCTAAACAGCCCAACGATTATAAATATTATCACTGTAGGTATCATTACAGTGATTGTTAAAGGATTTGGATTTTATAAAGAAATTGTTGTTGCTGGTTCTTTTGGTCTGTCAGAATTATTGGATACTTTCTTTATCGCTTCGTTATTGCCAGGCTTTGTAAGTGAGGTTTTTTTAAATTCTTTCAACACTGTGTTTATTCCCAATTATATAAGTGAACAAAAAACCATTGGCAATGTGGGCTCATTTCAGTCTATAAGTATTCTTGTAACCCTATTGGCTTCATTATTTTTTATAATAGTTGCCTATTTATTTACCGACCTTTACTTAGAAACTTTTTTTGCAGGACATACTCAAAGTTATTATGACCTTGTGAAACTACAATTCTATTATCTTCTGCCATGTATCCTTTTTTGGGGTCTTACTTCATTGTTGGGCGGGCTTTTAAGCATCCACGATGAGTTTCGTTTCACTTCGATTGTTCATATATTAACTGCTATTGCCATAATAATTTGTCTCATGTTTTTTAGAGACATCCTTGGAGATGCGGTTTTGGCAATTGGGACACTTATAGGTAGTATAGCGCAATTTGGACTATTGTTATTGGTTGCCCTGAATAAGCAACTAATTCAATTGAGAAAACCTGATTTTCTGAACAGTAATATTGTAATCATGCTTAAGCAAGTTCCGGCAAAAGTTTCTTCAAGCCTATTAGTGGGAATTAATCCTATTGTCGATCAATTTTTTTCAGCAAAGTTGGTAATTGGAAGCATAACAGCATTGAATTATGGAATTAAAATTCCAGCATTTATGATCAGTATTGTTACTGTTGCATTAGGAAATGTTTTATTACCGTATTTTTCAAAAAGTGTTTTGGATAATAGAGATGAAGCTTTTAGAAACTTAAATCAAATACTAAAATATGTCATTATTGGAGGAACGGCAATAGTGTTAATTATATGCTTATTCTCCACACCTATCATCTCGTTTCTTTTTGAAAGAGATGCTTTTACAAGTGCAGATTCCATAAAAGTTTCGAAAATCCAACAAATGTATGCATTGCAAATTCCATTTTACATTTGCGCAATAATTATAGTTCGTTTTTTAATCTCTATCAATAAGAACAATTTTATGGTTTTGGCATCACTGATAAGTTTGATTCTTAATATTATTTTAAACTATGTCTTAATTCAAACAATGGAAGTATACGGTTTGGCCCTTGCGACATCTTTGGTATCAATAGTTAACAGTATTGTTTTGTATATATATATTTGTTTCATAAAAAGGCATCTAGATAAGTTGGGTCCAACATGAAAACACTTAAGTGTATTATTTTAGTTTTTTTGCTATTTTATCCACCAACATTTTGGTTGTTTTTCTATATGAAAGGAAGCCTTCACCATTGTTTATGATTCATATAGATGTTGATTAATTTTTATTTTAAAAAAAGGGAAATCCTTTGTGAGCTTGATTATTCTTGACATCACTTATTACGTTATGTCAGAATTCGTTAGCGTGATTCATAAGGACTATCAGCTTTTGTATGACATTAAATATTTTGAATTGGTTATTTTTGCAATCGAACTTTTGATGAACCCAAGCATTGTGTCACTAATTATTGTTTTGTTTTTTGTAGACTAGAGTGTTTTATGAATGCCAAAAATCCAAAGTGTTTCGACGTTCAGTTGATTGATTATTGATTCCACAACGATTTTAGGCAGAATAGTTTGGACGAATTTTAAAAAATGATGTTAAAATTGAAGTATTGTAAAGGGTGCGCAGCGATTTTTAATAAATGTCACATTTTCATTGGAGATAATTGCGAGGTGACAGAATCCCCAACATTGAAAAGAATTAATCGAATTGATGATCTATTGTGTATGAATAATGTACTTCGCTTCTATTTTTATTCTACCAATGGATTATTGATTTCCCAAGTTACTGAACAAAACGATGTTGGTGCTTGCTTTCATGACAAAAAACCTGAACTTGACAGGGCTTCTCTTATTGAAAGGCAATCCAATCAATATTATAGATATTTAGATTTAGATTATGTTACGTCTAAATTTTATTATTTTGATAAAGTATTAAAAATCCCAGGGTTAATAAGTTTATTTTATTTTAAATTTTATTTTAAGTCGCCAAGTCGACTGTTTTCTAAATTGATATGAATATCATAAAATATATATTACTTGCCTTGTTTTTGTGGTCGTTTCCAACGTTTGCTCTATTCGCATTTGGTAGTTCTACTGGTAGTACGCTAAGTTATTTGTCCTTTATTCTTTTATTTTCGTATTATTTTTTAGTTAAAAAGAATAAACCTCCATTTGCCTTTGTTATTTTGGGTCTTCTTTACTTCTGTCTTTCAGGAATGGTAAATATTTTAGCAGTCGAGTACTATATAATGGATTTTTTAAAATATTTTGTACTTATTATCTGTGGAGCGGAGCTCGTAAGGAATTCTACTAATCAAGAGTTCTTTCTCATCTTGCTGATCGGTGCCTTAAGTGTATTAGCAAATGCATTATATTTTCAAGAGTTTTCTGGAGGTCGTTACAGCGGTTTTTATCTGAATCCTAACGCCGCTGGTTTTATTTGTATTTGCGGATATTGCATGGGTTACAATATCGAAAATAAATATTTTAAATTGATCGGTCAGTTTATATTCGTGTTTGCAGGGATTCTAACACTTTCAAGAACATTTATTATATTGTGGATTTCAGTGACCATTATTGCTGCGTTCTTAAATAAGAAAAATGTTTTGACGATCGGCCTGGGTATCGGTGCTATAGTTGTAATCTTAAGTGTATCTGTGGTTCTTAAATTAGATACTGTCCGTTTTGCAGCCTTTGAAGGGTTGTTGGAAAACAAAGTGGACTCCAATACGATTACAGAAGACTCGCGAAATGAAACTTGGTCTCTTTACACAGATGTTTTGCTAGATGGTGTTTTATTCGGTCACGGATACAGAGCCCTTCATGGTAAGGAATTTGACAATGTGGGTGTTGATGTGGGTGTTCATAATACCTATTTAATGATTTTGGGTGAAGCGGGCATTATTCCATTTTTGGTGATTATTTTTATTTATCTAAGACTATTTTTTACTAGTATCACTAAACATATCAAGACACATCCTGAATACAGTCTTTTGTCATTTGTACTGATTATATTCTTGCTAACATCCCATAATTACTTTGATAATTTCACTTTACTCACAGTCACAATTTGGTTATATTTAAGGGTTTATGAGAAAAAAAATATACAAGAGAATAAAGTACTTTCTGATTTTGAACTTACTTAAAAACATATACCAATGTTCGGCAAATTCAGTATAAGTAGTCATAAAAAAACAAGATTATACCAGAACTACAGCGAACATAGTATAGAGTTCCTGACAAGATGGGAATTTTTACGGTGCAAAACACATCATTTTTTTTTCAGCTCGTAATTCCTAGTCCCTAAAAGATTGAGATTGCTCTGAAGAATCTTTTGCATATTACCCGCAATTCATAATGTTTTTAATGGAGAAATCTATAAATTCAAAATCCTAAAAGTAACACTCCTTAAAAAGCCTACCAATAAATATTGTGAGTACTACCGACGTAATGTGTCCTGAAAATATAAATATTGCAAGCAGGCTGTGCTCCCAATTTTAATATCTTGTTTGCATTTATAATTTACGATACACAAAAAGAACAATTCTGAGATAATTCTCATCGTAGGTGCAAAAATCCTTAATAGTATTATCATAATGGAGAGTATTTTGAGTTTTCTAGCCAATTATCCTTTATTCATCTCTACAAATAAGCTTTCCATTCCAAAAATACTTATTGGATATTATAAAGCTTTGGAGGCCATTTTACAGGCTAATTCGATATAAATATTTTTAAAATTTTATGTTCCCCTATATTCATAAATATAAATATCTTTGCGCAACACCTGAGATAGAGCTTCGCGGCATTCTATCGATTAAAAAGAAAATAGCCATGTGCGGAATTTATGGTACTACCCTTCATTATAATGAAGACCAAATACAGGCAAAACTTAAACGTACCGCGTTTAGAGGGCCTGATAAAATGGGTTGGAATTTTTATAAAAAACAACAAGACAAACAGGTGATTCTTGGGCATAACAGGTTATCAATTATTGATTTAGATCCTCGCTCCAATCAGCCATTTACCTATGAAGACGACATACATATTGTGTTCAACGGAGAAATTTATAATTTTCAGGATATTAAGAAAACCCTTATTAAAATAGGTTATAAATTTCATACAACTAGTGATACCGAAGTCATGTGCGCAGCGTATTTAGAATATGGTGAGGATTGTGTGCATCATTTTAATGGCATGTTTGCATTCGTAATTTATGACGAAAAAAAGCAGAAGTTCTTTGGAGCTCGAGATAGATTGGGCAAAAAACCATTCTATTATTACCACGATGAAAAGGATTTTGAATTTTCGAGCCAAATTTCGTCCATCCAGATGTTTAACGCTAATCTTTCCATCTCTAATAAGGCAATAGCCTATTATATGGCTTGGGGTGCAATTCCAGATCCACATTCCATTTTTAATGAGGTGAAAAAACTACACCCTGGGAATTTGTTTACTTTTGATTTATCCACGGGGAATTTTAAGACCAAAACTTATTGGGATATTGATTACCAAGCGAAATATCCTTATCTAGGCACTTATGAAGAAGCTAAATCTGAATTAAAAATCTTGCTTTCTGATGCCGTTTCCAGTAGACTTTTTGCCGATGTGCCCGTTGGAGTATTTCTTTCGGGTGGAATAGATTCTTCTTTAGTTTCAGCTGTCGCTGCTCAAACATCAAGTACACAAATTAAAACTTTTTCAGTTAAGTTCAAGGAAAAAGGTTTTGATGAAAGTATCTATGCCCAACAGGTTGCAGACCATTTAAAAACAGATCATCATATTATTGAATGTAACTACAAAGAGGGCATAGATTTAATTGAGAATTTCTATGAGTTTTATGATGAACCATTTGCAGATTCGTCAGCATTACCATCTATGATTTTGGCTAAACATACTCGCAAACATGTCACAGTTGCACTTTCCGGTGATGGCGGTGATGAGAATTTTATAGGTTATGGACGCTATAATTGGACAAAAATGGTGAGAAACTCTCTTATGATTCCCTACCCTTTGAGAAAAGTGGGATCGCAGATTTTGAAACAATTGCCAAATTATCGCCTAAAAATGATTTCTAAGGCATTGCTCTACAAACACGTGAATGAAGTCTATTTGGGTGCGAGGGTTAGTGTAGATCATTCATGGATAAAAACAGATGAAAATTTCAAAGATGTAGAACAACGTAAATATCTTGAACATGATCATAAAAATTATTTGGAAAGAATATCTGATTTTGACCTTAAAACTTACCTTAATTGGGACATTAATACTAAAGTAGACCGTGCTACAATGGCATTTTCCCTCGAAGCACGTGCACCTTTATTGGATCATCGCATTGTGGATTTTGCCTGCTCATTACCTACTGAATTTAAATTTAAGAAAGGCAATCAAAAACGAATATTGAAGGACATACTGTTCGAGTCTTTGCCAAAGTCAATTTTTGACCGCCCAAAAGCAGGATTTGCAATGCCATTTGCAAAATGGTTTAGAGAAGATTTAAAAGATTTTGTGTTAAGTGAGCTAGATGATAACAGTTTAAACTCTATCCCATGTATCGATGTGCAGGAAGTACGTTTCAGAATTAACCAGCACATGGATGGTTCTTGGGATAGGTATCCTCTAATCTGGCGACTTTTAGTACTTAAACAATGGTTAAATGTCAATGGAAAAAATCTTACAATTCGATAATGTCACATAAAAAAATCAATATCACATTTATGCTTCCCAATCTGAATGCTGGGGGTGCTGAAAGAGTGATGTCGTTTGTTGCTAAAGAGATTGATAAAGATAAATTTTACGTTACATTGGTAATTGTTGGTCACGAAAGAGATGCCTCTTACGATGTTAGCGGCATTAAAGTGATTTATTTTGGCAAACCTCGAGTTATCAATGGTGTTATTTCCATATTCAGCTATATTAAAAACAATAGACCCGATATTGTAGTAAGTGCCATAGAACATCTTAACACTGTTGTGGCATACATATCATTATTTTATCCAAAAATAAAATTCGTGGCGCGAGAGGTAAATGTTTTAAGTGTTTTGCACAATTTAGATAAACCAACATTCAATCCATATGAAATATTGTATAAGAATCGATTTAGGTATTTTGATGCAATCATTTGCCAATCAAAAGACATGCTCGAAGATTTAATGAAGCATTACAAAATACATCCAGACAAGCCCGTGATTATCAATAATCCAATTACAGATGGGTTTATTGTCAAATCTTTTAGGCCAATAAACAATACCCTGCAACTTATAACTGTTGGTCGACTTGCTAAACAAAAAGGATATGATCGAATTTTAATGGCATTAAGCCAATTGAAAATCGCTTTTCATTATACCATTATAGGTAAAGGACCGGAACAGGAACATGTTTATCTGTGGATTAATGAATTCAATTTAAAAGAAAAAGTTACACATGTTGAATTCACCTCGAACGTATCTGATTATTTAGCGAAAAGCGATATATATTTGCAAGGATCATATGTAGAAGGTTTTCCAAATGCACTGATTGAAAGCTGTGCCGTTGGAACACCTGTCATAGCTTTTAAAGCTCCGGGAGGACTCAACGAAATTATTGTCGAAGGTGTCAATGGTTACGTCGCTGAAAATGAAAAGGAATTTCTAAATCACATTTACTCTATACATACGAACAATACCTTTGTGCCAAATACTGTGAGTGAATCAGTATATTCAAAATTTAACAAAAGAACCATTCTAAAACAATACGAAGATTTATTTCTAAAATTAGCAGCGCAATGACCACAAGACCAAAACTAAG
>JBGTDZ010000336.1:0-21950 GCA_041748055.1 Aquaticitalea sp. | reverse complement strand
TATCCGAGAAGGTTGTGTAGGATGCCACTCACAAATGGTCCGCCCTTTTAGGGACGAAGTAGAACGCTATGGTGAATATTCCAAAGCAGGCGAATATGTTTATGACCATCCATTTCTCTGGGGAAGTAAGCGTACCGGACCCGATCTGCACCGTATCGGTGAGAAATACTCCGATAGTTGGCATCTCAATCATATGTACGATCCACAAAGCACATCAAGTGGATCGATCATGCCCTCCTATAAATGGTTAATTAAAAATAAATTGGACAAATCTGATACTGAAGCCAAGATGAAAACAATGGCAGTGCTTGGAGTGCCTTATACCACAGAAGATATTGCAAATGCCCAAAAAAGTATGACAGAGCAAGGTACTTTGATTGAAAAGAAC
Source organism: Aquaticitalea sp. (assembly GCA_041748055.1). Taxonomy (GTDB): domain Bacteria; phylum Bacteroidota; class Bacteroidia; order Flavobacteriales; family Flavobacteriaceae; genus JBPOFM01. Next base: position 21,562 of record JBGTDZ010000336.1, on the reverse strand, counting down.
CTTTACTCTGACCCGGATTTTGCGACTACTTATGAAAACGACAAGAAAAATGGCGGAGCTGATTTCGTTGAAATGAAAAACCGGGAAATCGTCGCAATCATTGCATATCTGCAACGATTGGGTACTGATATTAAAGTAAAAGATTTACAACCTCAAACAACTCAAAATCAATAAATCATGTTGAAATTTGTAAAGAATTATATGGACAGTATCGATGGCATCGAAATCTATCCCATCATTTCCCTAATCATTTTCTTCACTTTTTTTGTAGGCTTATTTTATTGGGTATTTACTGCAAAAAAAGCATACATCAATAAGATGAGTGACATTCCTTTAGACAAACACGAAACCGACGAACAATCATGAGACGCATTATCCCTTCCTACGTTAGAGTTCCAGTGATGTTTTTTACCATTTTTGGACTGATAGAATTTTTTGTCGATTCTGGCAACGAACCGGCCTTTTTGAGATATCCAATAATAATGCTCTTCTTGGTTTTAATAATGCTGCTTTTGATTGCCATTGAAGCCATTATTGGTGCCTTAGAAAATGTCTTGTTTCAAAGCTTGGATGAGGCATCAAAAGCGCGCTATTTGACACCAAAAGCCAAAACCTCAAAAATCCTCAATTGGGTAAAAGCTACCTATAAAAAAATAGTTGGGACAAAACCTATTGAGGAAGAAGGAGAAATCATTCTTGACCACAACTACGATGGTATTAGGGAATTGGATAATGACCTACCACCTTGGTGGCTCTATGGGTTTTATGCAACCATAATTTTTGCATTTGTATATATGATTCGTTTTCACGTTTTTAATGGCGACAATCAATACGAGGAATTAATGGAAACCCTAGAACAAGCAAAGGTAGAACTTGAAGAATACAAAAAAACAGCCAAGGATTTGGTAGATTTCAATACTGTTGTTGTTTCAGTCAGTGCGGCCGATCTTGCGGCTGGGAAGAAGATATTCCAAACCAATTGTGTGGCCTGTCACTTGCCAGATGGCGGTGGTGGCATTGGACCCAATTTGACCGACAGGCATTGGATTCTTGGTGGTGGAATCAAGAACGTGTTCCATACTATTTCTGAAGGTGGTCGTGCTGGTAAAGGGATGATTGCCTGGAAGCAAGATTTGAAGCCATCGGAAATTGCCCAGGTAGCAAGTTATGTGCTGTCACTGGAAGGAACCATACCTGCAAATCCAAAAGCAGCAGAAGGCGACATTTGGGTTGATGAAAACGCTCCCAAAAGTGATATTCCAACAGAAGCGATGGAAACTAAAACTGATTCCATCATCCAGATTGAAAATTAAATTCTGATATAAAAAGGCCCAAATCATGCTGACACCAGAAAACGAACGCTTTAGGGATTCCCTTGGTACCATGACCAACGAAGGAAAGCGAGCTTGGGTGTTTCCCAAAAAACCGAGCGGTAAGTTTTATAAATACCGGAAGGTTGTTAGTTATGGGTTGTTGGCATTTTTGCTTGCCGCACCATTTATCAAAATCAATGGCAACCAGTTCTTGATGTTCAATATTTTGGAGCGTCGTTTTAATATTTTCGGATTTCCTTTTTGGCCGCAGGATTTTCATTTGTTTGTCATTTCGATGCTGATAGGTGTTATTTTTGTCGCATTGTTTACTGTGGCCTTCGGAAGAATTTTTTGCGGATGGATTTGTCCCTAAACGATTTTTATGGAAATGGTTTTTCGACGTATCGAATATTGGATTGATGGAGACAGAGGCGCACAGATGCGATTGGACAGACACGATTGGAATGCCGAAAAAATAAGAAAACGTCTCTTAAAATGGTTCATTTTTCTTGTGATTTCATTCCTTATAGCCAATGTATTTTTGGCGTATTTGATTGGTGGTGACAGAGTGATACAATACATCATGGAAGGCCCTTTAAATCATTTAAGCACGCTGATTTCCTTAATTATATTTACAGCAGTATTTTATTTTGTTTTTGCATGGTTTCGCGAACAGGTCTGTATCATTGCCTGTCCTTATGGTCGGTTACAAGGTGTGTTGCTCGACAATAAATCGATACTTGTTGCATACGACCACAAACGTGGCGAAGCAGAAAATGGTATAAAGAAATTCCGAAAAGGTGAAGATAGGGAAGCACTTGGTTTTGGAGATTGTATCGATTGTTTTCAGTGTGTTAATGTATGTCCAACGGGCATCGACATAAGGAATGGCACACAATTGGAGTGTGTCAACTGTACCGCTTGTATAGATGAATGTGACGATATAATGGAAAGTGTCAATTTGCCCAAGGGATTGATTCGATATGCAAGTGAAGATAACATCGAAAGAAAGAAAAAATTTGAGTTTACACCAAGGCTCAAAGGTTACAGCGCTGTTCTATTGATCCTAACTGGTGTTTTAATTGGCATGTTATTTTTAAGAAATGATTTAGAAGCACGAGTCTTAAGATTACCGGGGCAGTTATACGAACATAAGGACAACAACATCATAAGCAATGTGTTTACCTACAAACTGATAAATAAAACAACCAAGGATATTGAAGACATCAGTTTCAAATTACGAAAAAGTAAAGGAGCAATCAAATTGGTTTCCACAGAAAGAACTTTTTATGTTCCATCCCAAGGATTGGTGGAGGGCACATTGTTTATAGAACTGCCACAAAGCGAATTGAGTGGCGATAAAATCAAGTTGATGATTGACGTATACAGTGACGATGAATTGATTGAAACAACGACAGTGCGCTTTATGGGCCCGAGGAGTTACAATTAGTGAGCAATATTTGATGGGAAGTCGGCTGTTGGCAGTTTCATTGAATTTAAATTCGCATGACAAAATAAGTATTAATTAAAAAAAAGTTCCCATCTTCATGGGACAAGGAAGGATGAAATTCAATTGGGGAACAGGAATCGTAATGGCTTTTATCGCCTTTATAAGTTTTATTATGTATTTCGTCATAACGATGAGTACCAATAAAAAGTACGAACACGACTTGGTAACGGAAAATTACTACGGGAAGGAATTGGAATTCCAGGACGACATCAACAAGGAAAAGCATGCCCAAACTTTAAGCCAGGACGTTATTTGGAAACGTACCCCCGAAGGTTTAATGATTTTGTTTCCACAAAATATCAATCCAGATGACATCAGTGGAAAAGTGCACCTATATAGACCATCCGATAAACAATTGGATTTTGTAACCGAGATTTCTTTGTCTGACCATACTTTACTAATTCCTGATAAACGATTGTTGGGTGGTCGTTGGAACATCTATGTAGACTGGCAGGAAAACGGACATTCTTATCTCTATAAAAAAGAAATCGTCTATTAAATGTTATGGACAGCATTCATATTAGGTGTTTTGGGAAGTTTTCACTGCGTCGGCATGTGTGGACCAATTGCTTTTATGTTACCGGTAGACCGAACTAATTCCACCAAAAAGGTATTCCAGATTTTTACCTATCACCTCGGAAGGATTTTAGCCTATAGTATGATTGGTCTGTTCTTTGGATTGGCAGGCAAAAGCCTATATATTTTTGGCTTACAACAGCAATTGTCAATTTTCATAGGAATTTTAATGATTGCAGTTGTTTTGCTTCCTTCTAAATTATTCAACAGATATAATTTTTCAAAACCAATATACCAACTCATTTCCAAAGTAAAATCCGCTTTGGGGAAGGCTTTGAAAAGGAAAACAGCGGATACATTTCTAACCATTGGATTTCTCAACGGATTTTTGCCATGCGGATTAGTTTACATGGCGGTTTTTGCATCTTTAGCCATGCAAAGTGTCTTACAAGGTAGTTTATATATGGTATTGTTTGGATTAGGTACCATTCCTTTAATGACCTCTGCTATTTATCTTGGAAAGTTTATAAACACAACCATCAGACAGCGAATCCAAAAAGCCATTCCAGTATTTGTGGTAGTTATAGGATTGTTATTTATTATTCGAGGATTAGGATTGGGAATTCCTTACCTCTCTCCTGCTCCCACGATTGAAATGGCAACTGGCAACATAGAATGTCATTAAATTTTATTACCATCTGACATTATCTTAACTCTATTATAACATTTTAAACTGCTCATTACCTTTGCGCATTGTATATTTGCTTCTATATTTTAAAAGTCATCACAGGAAAATGAGCATGATTGGCTAAATCTTCAGAAATACTTCCTTCATAGAAATGTGAAAGTCCTTTTCTTCCGTGCGTTGGAATGACTATTAAATCGGCATTGATTTTTTTGGCAAAACTCAAAACTCCATTTTCCACAGTTAATTCCGAAACATAATTAACGGCGTTCATTCTATCTAAATTTCCGTCAGCCATTTGCAAAAAATCGGTCATAATATTTTCCATTTCAGAAGAAATTTTAAATCGCTCACCAGGAACATTGACATATAGCAAATGAATGTTTGAATCAAATGACTTCAACAATGTAGATGCATTTATATAAGGCCTAACTGCCTCTTCCGAAAAATCACTGGCAAACACGACATTTTTAAAATCAATTGATGCTGGTTTGTTTTTGATAACCAAAACAGGGATTTTAGAATTCCTTACCACTTTTTCGGTATTGGAACCAACAAATATGTCTCTAAAGCCACTAGTCCCGTGCGAACCCATTACAATGAGGTCTACAATATGTTCATCAGCCACTTGACTGACTTCACTCCACACTTTAAAATGTTTTATTATGGGCAACACTTCAACATCCTTTAAATAGTCTTTATCCAAAAAAGTGTCAAATTTTTGTTCAGCGAGTTTTAGGAAAAACACTGCTTTGGCTTTTTGCTCATTATCGCTATCAATCAACATCGAATCAGAAATTTCAAGCATGTGCAAGGCCAGAATTTGTGAATTATTCCTTTTTGCTATAATTGATGCTGCTTCAAGAGCATATTCCGAGTGTTTTGAAAAATCGATGGGAACTATTATTTTATTCATGAGTTTGATTTTAATTGGTTTAAAAATTTAGATGCAATTCATTTATGTGTGGCTTGTCATCAAATAACGCACAATACAAGTCCCATTCTTCTCGGACTGCGTCGAGATAAAGTATTTCAACTTCATATCTTTTTGTGATATGTTTGTGGCATCCACAAAATGAACACAGGCCTTCACAAAATGGCAAATCTAATTGCAAAGTCATGCCATCGAATCTTTTACTTACATTATAAGATTGAATGAGCAACGTTTTCCATTGCTTTAATGAAAAAGTGTATTGTATTTTTCTTTTAAGCTAGTTTCCATATCTTAATTCTTATTTCAAAATTAGATGTTGTAATTATTAAAAAATATGATTTATATCATTTTCCTGATTCAATTTCTGGTTATTTTTAAATTCAAAACATGCTACTTATTTTCATACATAGGATTCTGGACGGGTCACGGCTTTCTAAATTTAAATTCTTCTTTTATTCCATTTTAGAACCTCAAACCAGATAACAAACAAAAATCCTGCAGTGATGCTCACAAGGATTTGCCTTAAATTCAAGGTTTCAAATTTCAAAAACCCGATAAATGGTTCAACAAACATGAATAGTGAAGTGATAAATAGTGTAACGCCTATTATGAGTGGTACCAAATTATTTTTGTAACCCAAAGTTGTTATAATGGAATAATAAAATGACCTATTGACTAACGTAAGCGTAATGTTTGAAGCTATCAGTGTCAAAAATACCATAGTTCGCGTGAGGTTTTCGCTATAACCCAATCGGACTGCATATTGATACACTAGTAATATTCCGATAGTAATCATCAGACCTTGAATAATGCTTGTGGAGAGTTCCTTAAAATTGAAAAAATTACTAGTAAATGGTCGTGGCTTTTGATTCATCGTATTTTTTTCCATGGGTTCATTTTCATAAATAATGGAACAGGTGGGTCCCATAATCAATTCCAATAAAATAACATGTACTGGGGAGAATATGTTTGGATAGAGCCAACCGAGTGCCAACGGAATAAAAACAGTGAGGATAATGGGAATATGTATGGAGATAATATATTGAATGGCCTTTTTTAGGTTCGTGTATATTTTTCGTCCCATAGCGACGGCATCGACCATTTTTGAGAGGTCATCTTCCAAAAGCACTATCGAAGCCGCCTCTTTGGCAATCTCTGTACCTCTTTTACCCATAGCAATGCCAATATGAGCCGACTTTAAAGCAGGCGCATCGTTTATGCCATCACCTGTCATGGCAACAATTTCGTGCTGTTCTTTTAGGGCATTGACGATTTTCAGTTTGGCATCTGGAAACATTCTCGTAAAAATGAAATTGTCTTTGGCGGCCAAGAGTAATTCTGCATTAGATAAACGCATTAATTCTTTTCCTGAAATATGTCTTTCAACCTGTTTAAATTGAATCTGATTTGCAATCGCTAAAGTGGTTTCCTCATTATCTCCAGTAATTATTTTAACTTTAATTCCAGCCTCATCAAAAGCCTTAAAAACGGAATCAATATTTGCTTTTGGTGGATCATAAAAGGCTAAAATACCAGCAAATTGGAATGTAAACTCTTGTTGCTTTTTAGGATAATCCGTTCCAATAAAATCTACTTCTGCGACTCCCAACAATCGATAACCATTAGATGCCAAAATACTTATTGCCTTATTTATATGTTCCTTTTCTTTTTCTGAAAGGTTAGACAAATGCATTAAAGCTTCTGGGGCGCCTTTGGCAGCAATGATTCGTTTTCCAATATTATCTTCAAAGATATGGGTCATCATAGGAGGTATTCCGCCTAAAGGATATTCATGAACCATCTTGTAGTTCGGTCGCTCATCTTCAGAAGCTATTTTAGAATACGCATTATGCAGGGCTATTTCCATCCCGTCGAATGGAATAGGTTCGCTTGCTCACATGGCGAGGGTTATCAGTTTACGTTGAGGTTCGCTGTACGCGTTGGTATTGGCCTCCGAAATGGCCTCGGATTCTAAACTGTAAAGTTGAACCAAACTCATTTCATTTTTGGTAATTGTGCCTGTTTTGTCGACACAAATTGTGGTGGCACTGCCCAATGTTTCGACCGTTTTCATCTGTTTGACTATGATTCCCATTTTCATCAATCTCCAAGTACCCAAAGCCATGAAGGTGGCAAATGCAATAGGAATTTCTTCGGGCAAAATGCTCATGGCCAATGTCAATGCTTTCAACAAGCTATCCAATACATCGAAAGAACGTGTATAGTTAAGAACCCAGACACCTAAAAAAACGATGACCCCAGCAATGATCATCTTTTTTACGAAATCCTGAATTTGGATTTCGATTGGTGATTTTTCTTCGATGATACCCCCCACACTTTTCCCAATCTTACCGAGTCGTGTGTTTTCTCCTATTGCTGACACGATTGCTATTGCCAAACCACTGGAGACTGACGTCCCTTGATAGATGCAATGGTCTTCTTTATCTTTGTCTTTATAAATTGGAAGTGATTCTCCTGTAAGAAGCGACTCATTGACTGAAAAATCGTTGGAATGTATAATGTCGCCATCGGCATTGATCGAATAGCCCTCTTCTACAATTAGCGCATCGCCTTTTACGACATCTTCACTATTTATATCTGTGACATTACCATTACGAATTACCTTACTACGTGGTTTTGTAAGATCCTTTAACTTTTCCAGAGCATTGTGACTTCTGGAATCCTGATATAATGAAATTGTAGAAATCAACATAACTGCAACCGATAGAAAAATTCCGTCATCAATATTTCCTGTTATAAAATAAATGGTGGCAGTGACCAAAAGCAAAAGAACCATTGGTTCTTTTAGTAGACTTTTTAAGGCCTTGAGGAATCCGTTCTCTTTCCTGAAATGGGTGCGGTTTGATCCATATTTAGACCTTGATTGTATCACTTGGGCATCAGATAGACCCTCAATTTTGAAATTTTCTACGGACATGATTAAGAATCAATTTTAGAATTGCATTTTGAGCAATTAATTAAAAGTAAACGTTATTCAAATCTCACAAAAAACGACTATTTTTTCACTCCTATTTTTTATGAATCAATTTGTATTATTCCAATAATTGCATAACCGCTTTTTACATGCTTATCATGAGTTTTAGAAGACTTATTTGGATTGATATTTTGTAGATTATAAAGATTATATCATTTATTCTTCTATCGTTTATCAAGAAGACGACTTTGTTTTTCTTTTTTGAGGATTTCTTGAATGATTTCGAAGATTTGGGTTTTCAGTGATTGGTAGTCCTTTAGAAATTCACCGATCATAATGATAAGGCTTCTGTGTTCCTCTTTATAACCTTCTTCCTCTTTGGGTTGATTATTACCATCAACCATAATTTTGAGATCGTTTCTGTGAACCTTTATGGCTTCAATGAGCAAATGGGTTCCTTTTTCAGAATGATTAACGGCATCAACTATCTCTTTACTTTCCGAAAATCTTTTAGTGTCAATTAATTGAAGTGTAAACGATTTTATAAGGCCTTCAAAAAATAAGTGCTCATCTTTAATGAATTCCAATTCGGAAAGCCAATCGAGTGTATGTTTATGCATTTCCTCTGCGGAGAGCCACTCTACATATTTTGTTTTTAGCTGTGCTGTGTTCATGAAGTTTTTTTTTAACAAGGCAGAAAGCAATCCCTCTAATCACTTTCTGCCCATTTGGCCTTTAAAGAATATCAATTTTCTTTTTAAGCGCTGTTTTGGCTACTTCTTTTTTTGAAAGGTTTAATTTTAGAATCCCTTCGTTGTAAGTTGCTTTTACTTTTTTGTCGACATTAACGTTTGTCGGCAGCTTCAGAGTTCTGTGAAAAGAGCTATAGCTAAATTCCTTACGGGAATAGTTATCTTCTTTTTCTTCTTTTTCTGCACTTTTTTCTCCGCATACATTCAGCATGTCTCCATCAATTGTGACGTCAAAATCCTTTTTGGAAAATCCAGGAACGGCAAATTCAATTTCATAATCTTTGTCGTGTTCCTTGACGTTCATGGCAGGCATCAAATTATCTTCTGTCATCAAATCTTCCTCAAAAAAAGGTTCATAGTTCAAAAAGCTCTTTAATCCACCATTGTTCCATGGAAATAGCCTGTTTCTGTTGTTTAATTTTACGAGTGTCATAGATCTAATATTTATAGATTAAACTTATTATAATTTAAAGTTAACACTCTATGAGATGAAATAAAATGATAAATATCAGTTTGCTGAAGAATTAGTGGTTAAAGACGGTTTAATTTATACGATAACACCTTTGAGATTCTCCATCATTTCAGATTTTAGTTTGGCTGTTTGCTCTAAAAAATCGACAACATCCAGTTGGAGCTCATAGTTTCTTCTAACGTAGTAATCGTCACATGACAATTCATCACATTCCAGTTTGAGGTCAACTTCGTTGTACTGACTTTCAATTTCATCTAATAAGTTTGAATTATATTTCATTTTTTCTCCAATTTGCTTTTTGAAAAGTTGAAATCTTTCAAATAGATTGGGTGTCATTGGATTATAAATGTTAGAATTCAATAAATGCTTGAAAAATTTAAACTCCTCATTTAACAGCTCTAACCTTGATTTGTAAAACGTTAGATTAAAACGAAGTTCATTAATGGTTTTATCTCTGTAGAACTCCTTATAGTTATCATGTTTTTCCATTATCATCAATTATTCAAATGATTAATTTTTCTACATCAGATAATTTAGGAATACTGACATTCCAATTATAGGTATCTTTTATTTTTACCCTAAACGCATCTAACACTGCTGGTTCGCCATGGATGAGAAAGACTTTTTCAGGAACGTTTTTGATGGCGCTCATCCAATTGAGCAATTCATTTTGGTCAGCATGTGCAGATAAACTTTCAATATGTTTGATATTGGCGTTTACCGGATAGTATTTTCCCGAAATTTTAATTTCATGAGCACCATCAAACAACTGTCTTCCACGAGTACCTTCAGCCTGATAACCGACCAATAATATAGTTGTTGAAGGTTCGTCAATGAGCTGCTGTAAATAGGTAAGGACTCTTCCTCCTGTTACCATACCACTTCCTGCAATAATGATTTTTGAGCGTTTATCATCAATCGTTTCCCAGGTTTCTTTGTAGGATTGAATACTATTGACATGATTGCACATGGCGTTATAGTCAGAAACAGGCAATTTATGCCACTTTGGGAAGCGTTTGAAAACGTCCAGAACATTAATTCCCATTGGGCTATCCACAAAAACAGGAATGTTCGGGATTTTATTTTTCTGATATAACTTCCAAAGAATGTACATCAAGGTTTGTAAACGTTCAACGGCAAAACTCGGAATAATAAGATTCCCTTTTTTATGAATAGTCTCCACAATGATGTCAGTAAGAATCTGCTCCACATCTTGGTCAGGATGAAGTTTGTTGCCATAGGTACTTTCCACAAAGAGAAAATCTGCCCATTCAGGACGTTTTGGGTCATCTAATAAATAATCATTGGTTCTACCAATATCTCCAGAAAACACAAAGCGTTTGGAATTGATTTCCAACTCTATAAAAGTTGCGCCAAGAATGTGACCATTATATTGAAAACGATACGATATGTGTTCTGAAATATGAAACCATTTGTCTTCTATTTCAACTTGAAACAAATGGATTGCTTTTTCGGCATCCTTGACAGTGTAAAATGGCAGTGCAGGTTGATGCTTGGTATAATTATCTTTGTTGGCTTTTTCGGCTTCTTCCTCATGTATTTTTGCACTGTCCATTAAAATGATTTCTGCAATCGCCAAGGTAGGTGCTGTTCCAATGATTTTTCCCTTGAAACCTTGTTTTATCAATCGTGGTAAATATCCAACATGGTCTAAATGTCCATGGGTAAGCAGTACTAAATCGATAGCCTGGACATCGATAGGAAGGTCAATCCAATTAAGTTCCCGCAATTCTTTAAGACCTTGAAACATCCCACAATCAATCAAAATGGTCATTTCCGAAGTTTCAATGAGAAATTTTGAACCCGTAACAACGCCAGCGGCTCCCAAAAAATTAATTTTTACGTGATGGTCCATAATTTCAGATTTTGCACAGCATTTTAATCTCGGTGAGAATTTTGGACTTACGCGTTTCAGAAATCCCAAGATGGTCCAAGAAAAAAACATCACCTATTAAATCTTTGCAGAGCACAACATCTCTACTCAACAAAAACTGCTTTTCGCGATTGGTTAATAATGTTGAAGTTGTTATGGGATATAATCCGAGTCTGTCTATGCGATCTCTTAAACCGTCATTTTTTGGATAATCCCAACTCAATAGATATAAGCCAATACATTTACCGAATTGCAAGGCGTCGTCCGTAAAACGCGTATTGGTTACGACCCAACCTATATCTAATTTTGTTTCGTGTGGTTTAGAATCCCAATATCCCTTGACATCTTTAAAACGTGAAGCGATATATAACGGCACCTTGACATTGCAATTTCTGCCTTCTTCGCTATGAAATTTACATTCTATGACAATTGTGTTGCCATTTTTTTTGGCAACAACATCTATTTCATGACTCACACATTGACCTTGCAATATCTCGCTCACACGTGTCTCGTAACCTGAATATTTTAAGATGGCACTTATAAAGCGTTCGAATGGATATCCCGTTGGCCCCAACTCATAAATTGCTTTTTTGAGTTTGTATTTTGATGCCAGATAACTGCCTTTCTTTTTGAGCAATGTATAGGCTCTATTATAGATTTCCTTTGTTGAGATACCATCGTACAATTCCTCCTGCACTTTATCGACAATATGGTCAACTGCTTGCCTATCTGCTCCAGATTTGCTTAACGAGTTACGCAACCTATCCAATGAAAACTTCTCTTTTGCTCCAGAGGACTTTATGATTTCTACATTGGTATCCATTTTAATTGTTTTAATTTCTTAAGTCGTGCATGACTAACATTGGCACTATGGAAACATATGCAATTCCTTTTACCAAGGGCTGTGAAAGTATACTTGAAAAAAAGGTATGCTTTTTATTGATGAATGCAACCATGTCACTTTCTCGACTTTCTACAAAACAATTAATGGCATTGGGAACAGACATGTGGCTTAAATAATGGAATGAGTATTTTACATCTTCGAAATTGTCCTCCAAAAGTTTTTTGTTTGCTAATTGTTTTTCGCTTAAGTTATCTTCATCCGAAATATGCAATACCTTAATTGAAGCATTGCACTGTTTGGCGATATCAATAAGATAGGTCAACTCACGACTTTTAAAGTGGGTTTTGTAGCTGGTTGGAAAGACAATTTCCTTTGGAGGACCCATTCTCGCCAATTCCGGAACTACAATGACAGGGCAATTCCTTATTTTTTCCATGACATTAATAGCAGTACTTCCATAGATTTTACTTTCAGAATTTGTTTCACCTCGAGTTCCCATCACAATAAGATCAATATCCTTCTCTTCGACGGCTGTTTTAATTGCTTCCAAAACGTCGTTAAACACAGAAATGGTTTGAAAACTATGTACTGATTTTCCGTTTTCCAGAGCATCGAGGCTATCCAAAAGATCATTTAGTCCATTTTCAGAATTTGCTTTTGAGATTTCGTACATTTCACTTCCTTTATCCATGTTGATAAGGCTTTCAATATCTTTTGATTTCACAAAAAACACATTGAGAAGATAAAAATCACATGGCTCATCTTTATAAATTTCTAAGGCATATTTAATGGCCTTTGCGGCATTTGCTGAAAAGTCCGTTGGCAATAATATTTTTCGTTTCATGAGTTCTTTTTTTAAATTTGAGTAAATTTACTTGGGTAGTGTCTATAAGGCAATGATAAAAATCAGCTATTCGGGAATTACCAAAAGGGGTACTGTTGGATGAAATGCCAGTTTCTTTATCACTGGCTCATTCAGGATGTTTTCGAAAAGACCATGCTCATAATTTACCATGGCAAGCAGGTCAATTTTGAGGTCTTCGATAAATGTCACAATGGCTTTTGATTTGGTTGTGTAATCGGGTAACCAATGAAAGCTGTGCTCATTGTTAGTTAAATAATCTCCCAATGTCGTCATATTATACGCTTGAGCTTCGGTCAGTTTTTTCTCAACATTTATGTGCACAATTCTAATTTTAGAGTTGAATAAATCAGCCATTTCTTTGAGTGGTCCCAATTCTTTTTTATCATAAAAACGAGTGTAATCCGTGGGAAATGCAATTTGCTTAGGTTCAACAAATTCATATCCATCTGGTACAATTAAAACTGGACAGCTTTTTATTTTCTTTATCACTTTTATGGTATTGCTACCCATAAAATATTCAATGGCATCCGTTGTACCTTTGGTCCCCATGACTACAATGTCAATTGTGTGCTTCTTGACTGCCTTTTGCACAGCGATTTTCAATTCTTCTTCACTAAGCAGAATTTCGAATTCATGGTTGCCATTGGCATTGGCTATTTCAGTTTGGATTTTTAATTCTATTAATTTTCTCCCTGCATCTTTTCGTTGTTCCTCCATATAAGTGGTTGTGATATAGGTTCGAGAACCTTTGTCCATAATGAAAGTACTATGCAAAAAGTAAAATGTGCAATAGTCGTTCACATATAATTTTACGGCATAGACCAAAGCGCTCCAAGCATTGTCTGAAAAATCGGTTGGTAATAAAATATTTAACCTATTTGTTTTCATGGCTTGATAGTATTTGTGGATGGAATAACTAGAAACGGCACCTTCAAATGAAACCCGATTTGATGGAGGGTATTCTTGAAAAATAGATTTTCAAAAAATGAATGTTTATTATTTATCATCACCAACAAATTGATTTTATGCTGCACCTGAAACTCATTGATGGCATCTGCAATCTCTTTATTTTCGACATCATGGAACAGATAAGTTGTGTTTTTAAACATCGATTTTAATACTGATCTGTTGTTTTCCTGTATTTCAGTCAAATCATAACCCGTTGACACATGCATTGCGTGGATCCTAGAATTTTTTGATATTGCTATTTCTTGAACAATTGTAAGCTGCGTACTATGGTAGCTTATTTCCAAATCTGTGGGAAATAATATTTCCTGAGGTGGCTCATATTCAAAATCAGATGGTATGGCCAGAAGAGGGCACTTTATATCGCTAATAACCTGAACGGTGTTGGAGCCAAATAATACTTCTGCTGCACCTGTGGCTCCTTTGGTACCCATGACAACTAGTTCTATGTCGCGCTCATGAATTATTTCTTTTATTCCATAAATCAACGTATCAAATCTTGCAATTGTTTCAAATTTGTGATTGGGATTGTTCTTAAAGTGCTTTAAAATTCTTTTGCGCAATTTGTTTAAACTATTTTTTGAGGCGTCCCTAATGACATCGCCCAAACCGAATTGTGCAGGATTAATCAGTACATATTCAACATGGTAAATGATTGGAGTATAGACATTGAACAAATGAAACGTGCATTCCTCGTCGTTGTATAGTTGTACCGCATATTTGATGGCATTCCAAGAATTATCGGAAAAGTCGGTAGGTAAGAGTATATTTTTCATGACCTATAATTTTAATAATTTTATAAAGAGCGAGATGAATTTTGCATTGCTAAAAGTGGTATTTTAAGTTCTAGGCTTACTTGGTCTATGGTGCAAGGGAACAACATATCTTCAAGGAACGAATGTTGGGTATTGACCATAACCAGCATGTCTATAGCATTATACTTTATATAATTCTGAATGGCTTCTGCTACTTTATTGCTTTGTGAAGTATAAAAATTAATTTCGTTTTTACAGATGGTTTCTTTTATAAATGCCTGATTATCTTCTTGTCGAATTGATAATTTATCACTTTTGGAAACATATAATACGTCAATTATACTTCGGTAGGATGCAGCTAGATCGCACAACAACTTCAATTCGCGACGTTTGTAGGGAATAAGGTAATCGGTTGGAAACAGCATGTGTTTGGGCTGTGCATTTGTATAATTGGATGGGATTGCCAATACAGGACATTGCACATATTTTAGTACTTGAAATGTATGACTGCCAAATACAATATGGCGTTCAGCTGATTTACCCTTTGTTCCCATGACAATCAAATCTATATTTTTGACATCGGCAATAAGATTGGCTTCTTCTACAAGCGTATTGTAAGACGAAATGATATGATACGTAAACCTAGGGTTTGGTGACATTTCTTTAACGGTCTTCAATAGGTTTTCAAGATTGTTTTGCGATTGGTTCCTTACGCCATCGAGAACATCATCGAATACCTGACGAGATATGAGTTCATTATGGTCATAGAATTCATTTTGATAGGCATGCATAAAATAAAATTCTGTCTTTTGATATTTAAAAAATTCTAATGCATATTTAATGGCATTCATGGAATTTTCTGAAAAGTCTGTGGGAAGTAGTATGGATATCATGATTATCAACTTTTATATTCATTGATAAAATTAAATACTCCATTACATACAAACTATGATATATATCATTTATAATATTTTAAAAAGCCCTTAGATTTGAACCTGTATAATACAGAAATCATAAAAATGAAAACACACATTTGGAACGGAAGCCGCTTATCAAATAGAAGTTGTTTTTGACCGGTTGTAGAATGATGATGAACTCAATGTATAGGAATATTAAAATGATTTTGTAACTTATAAAATGATCAAATGCACCAATTTTCAAAATGTAAAACAACTGATATTAAAGACTCCAAGTGCGATAGCTGAAGGTTTTTAAGATAAAAATATATCAGAATTAGTGCTCTTGGCAAAACTTAAAAGTGAATTAAATAAAGAATAACAATGAACTATTATTACAACACTAAAATTAAAGGGGATTTTGATGACATTGTGGAAAAAACAACCCAGGTACTTCAAAAGGAAGGGTTTGGAGTGCTTACACAAATCGATATGCAACAAACGCTAAAGAAAAAGCTGGATGTCGATTTTAAAAGATATAAAATCCTTGGTGCTTGCAATCCTGAATTTGCGCATTTGGCTTTGCTAACAGAGAGTAAAATAGGAACCATGTTGCCCTGTAATATCATTGTTCAAGAAATTGAACCAAACACTATTGAAGTGGCGGCTGTTAATCCCATCGCATCCATGCAGGCAATTAAAAACCCAAAATTGGAGTCTCTTGCTAATGAGGTTAGCGAAAAGCTAAAAACAGTGATTAAAAACTTAAAGAATGAAAAGTGATTTTGACACCATTATAAATTCAAGTACAACAGTGCTGGTAGACTTTTTTGCCGATTGGTGTGGCCCATGTAAAATGCTGGCACCAATATTAAAACAAGTCAAAGATGAACTTGGCGATACCATAAAAATCGTTAAAGTAGATGTTGATAAAAACCAAGCATTGGCAGCAAAATATCAAGTAAGAGGTGTACCAACGATGTTATTGTTCAAAGAAGGAAAACAATTGTGGCGGCAATCTGGTGTGCTTCAAAAAAACGACATCATCAATATTATAAAAAGTCATTAAACATGCAATGAACAGGAAGTGATTGGGCACAAATAGAGAAGCAAAGAGCAAAAAAAAGAAAATTTGCATGTTGTGGGCCAGGCATGACGAATATCATAGTTCTTGATTCATATTTTGAATAATTTTCAATCCGATTAAATTCATCAAAAGATCGAAATATTTTAAACGTTGAAACCACCATAAATCATCACGTCATGTTTATAAATTTAGAAGATACGAAAATCAAGTTCATTTTAGAGAACAATTACATTGGGCAATTGGGCTATATCTACCAAAACAGGCCTTATAGTGTTCCCATTACTTATTTTTTTGATAAAGAAAACAACAGTATTATTAGCTATTCTGGCGAAGGACATAAAATAAGTGCCATGCGCAAAAACCCTGCGGTTTCTCTACAGGTTGGAGAAGTTGAATCGGTTAGCAATTGGAAATCGGTATTGATACATGGCACTTATGAAGAGCAATTTGGAAGTGATGCCAGAGCATCCCTTCACAAGTTTTCGCTGGGAGTAAAAGGTGTTATTATGGAAAAGGAACACAAGAAAGTTGATTTTATAAGTGAGTTTTCCAGTAAAATATATAATGATAACGTCGCGTCTGTATTTGTTATAAAAATCGAAGAGATTACAGGAAAAATGAGACAAATTTGATTACTACATAGAGCAAATGAAATTTACATACATAATAATACTGTCACTATTGTTTTCGAATTGCAAAAATGACAACCGTCAGGATAATAGTATGGAAGAAACCGAGCAGAGTAAGCCACTTTTTGAAGATTCCATTCAAATGACAGATACAGATATAAAACAATTGGATAAAGCAATTTCAATTGAAATAAAGCAAAATGAATTGATTGAAAAAAAAGATGAAAGAGAAGAATTTCGAAATTTGATTTTTGATAAAAGGTATGTCTTGGATACCGAAGACTTTACTATAAAATTTAATTACCCGCTACTTAATGAATCGTTGAAACCTACCAATAGAAATTTTAATGATTTTATCAATGATTATTATGTGAATGTGGCCAAAACCATATCGGATATAAAAGAAAGTAAATTGTTGTGCGATAGTATATCAGCCAAAAATTTTAGGGAAGAACGGTTTATAGATTATAAAATCTATAATGTCAATGACCAACTTGTGAGTGTGCTTTTCTATAAAGAGAATTTTTATTCAGGTGCCATACATCCAACATATTCTTTTGATTGCTTTAATTTTAATTTGAACACAGGAGTTTTTATGACCTATGAAGACTTTTTTGTTCAAGGTTCGGAAGATGAATTATTGGCAGTCATAAATAATAAAATTACCGAGAAGTTACGAAAAGGAGACTTGTATTATGACTGTTGGGAATTATCTTCTTATGATTTTTTTGAAAGTAAAAACAACTTCGTGATTAATGATACCTATTTAGAGTTCTATTTTGATGATTGCGTGATCTGTCCATCTTATACAGGCACTTACTCTATTGAACTTCCGCTGACAGATTTACTGTCGGTTTTAAAAAAATCAAATTCAAATCCTCTGGTTTTCTGATAAAACGTAAAGGCTAATTAATGATAAAAACTAAAACAGAATTACTACTGGATCTTTGGCAGGAAGCAAGAACACGGTTTTCAAATCAAATAACAAGTCTTTCTGAATAAGATTTAAAAAAGAAACTCTTGCCATCGCCAAATAGTATAGGTTTTCTCATACGTCACATTGGAGATCTTGAGCTACTTTTTGCAAAAAATATCTTTGGATCAGGTTCAACAAAAGTAACAGCAAAAACAGTCATTGCTAAAAAAGATATTGGAGAGTGGATCAATCTTATTGAATTGAGAGATTATGTGAACCATTTATATGAGGTGTTAAAAATGATTGTTAAAAAACAAGAAGAGTCAGATTGGCAAACGATTGTTCAAACTAAAGAATTTGGTTCCAAAACCAAGGCTGAAGCTTTTGGGAGAATTATTTCCCGTACAACTTATCATGCAGGACAGCTCGCAATCATGAATAAGTATGGCGAAAATTGATTTGAGGTCTTCATTGATGCAATAATATTTTACATTATTGACTCATATCATATTATCAATATTTTATAAGGTTTACTATTAAAGAAGTAACATGAATATTGGGTTAGTTTTATCAGGAGGAGGAATGCGAGGTGCCGCTCATATTGGAGCGATAAAGGCGCTTGAAGAGCACGAAATCTCCCCAACACACATTGCTGGCTCTAGTGTTGGAGCAATTGTTGGTGCTTTTTATGCCTATGGCTATCAATGGGAAGATATATTAGAATTCTTTAAAAGCATTCAATTTTTTGACATTAAGAAGTTCGCTGTCTACAAACCGGGCTTTATCGATGCAGAAAAGTTCTATTCAAATTTTAACGAATATTTGAAGGAAGATGATTTTTCTATTTTAAAAAAGAAGTTATTCATTGCTACTACGAATATTTTGAATGGAAAGCCCGAGATTTTTAAAAAAGGAGAATTGATTAAACCAGTTTTAGCGTCTGCAGCGTTTCCAGGCCTATTCGCCCCTGTGAAAATTAAAACCTCTTATTACGTTGATGGTGGCGTCCTCAATAACTTCCCCGTTAATGCAATAAAAAGTAAGTGTGACACCATCATTGGTGTGTACGTAAATGGTTTCGATACCATTACTATACAAGATTTAAAACATTCGCACAATGTTGTGGAAAGAGCATTTAAAATCAAATCAACTAGTGAGGAAATTTTAAAATTTTCAGAATGTGATTTAATCATCTGCCCAAATGAATTAAACAGATTTGGAACTTTTGATAAAAAAAATACTCATACGATTTTTGAAATTGGCTACAATGCAACGAAAAAGGCCTTGGAAACATATAATTTGGATAAACTAAAGAGTCCTCACAAAGATTTGCAAACCTGATATTTATCATTTCATCATTTTTTAAATTGCTTTATTTTCGATCATAATTAAAATATAAAATTATGGGCTCAAATCAATCAAAAATTATGGTATCTTTTCTAGTAGGAACCGCAATTGGAGCAACGTTGGGTGTTCTTTTTGCACCAGACAAGGGCAAGAATACAAGAGGCAAAATGAAGCACAAAGCAAAAGATATAACTCACGATGTGGATCATACAAAGCACGAAATCACAAACTTTATACTTGAAAAAAAGATAGAATTTGGCCAAAAGCTGGAATCTACATTTTCAAAATTAAGTAACAAAGCGGAGGACATTATCAACAAGTTGGAAGATAAATTGGAAGAAATAAAACGGAAAAATGCCGTTTTACAAAAGTAGATTATTTTCAACCATTCAGAATATAAAAAAATTTATACAAGTTATTTAATGCAAGATTTTAAGCTTTTGGTTTTTTTTGTTAAAGAAGTCGCAGGGCAACATCAATTTCTGAATAGTTCTTTCAAGAAAAATGAAAGCTCTTTGTTTTTTTAAGTAAAAATAAATTGCCATTTAAGATAAATTTATTTTAAAATTTTAAAATTTAACTCAAATTTATTTGTTTGAATCAATGTCCTCCAGTTAATAAATAAAAGGCCAAAAAGCATTACCAAACCCAATGAAAAGCTGGCAATAGATTGCCATGAAAATAAATTATTTAAAATAATTTGTGTGTTTTCTGAAGCATATTTACCTAAATGTAATGCGATGGAATCGCTGGTGAATTTGCCAATAAGAAATGCAGGTATAATATAAATGGGTTTTATTTTTGAAATGCCCGCTCCTAAAAAAAGGGGCGTTGTGGGAAGTGGCAATAATGAATATGCAAGAACCACCAAAACGCCTTTCCATTTATTCTCATTCATTTTTGCCCCTAGGTACTGAATATCTTCATTCTTCGAATCTTTTAAATACTTTCTTGATAACAAAGGCGCATATAAAAGTAAAATATACCTTCCTAAAACTGAACCTGCTACTCCTACAACAATTACCCACCAAACGTTTAATTTAAAAACTATTTGAAGAAAAACCATGATGGTAAATGCGGGAGCAAAAGGAAAAGGGGTGATGTCAAACAACAACGCACCAAGAAAAACTAAAACGTATTGCCACCACATATATTTTTCATTTTATCTTAAAAATAGGTTTTGATACTTTATTTTTTTACCACAGCAACTAACTATCATTTTAATACGGGAATAATTAGCTAAAAGGATTTTAGCATGCATATAGTATAACAGTTTTATAATTAGAGTGTTTTGTGAAGTAAAAATATATCATAAAAACTGGTATTCATATGATATATATCAGTCTAGACCGAAATCAATATTAATGAATAACACCAATAATATTATGAAAGTTTAACTATCCATTGCAAAAGACCACTTTAGAAATATAAAGCAAAACTGACTAATGTCATACTTTGCTCCTCAACCTTACTCTACCTTCACAAAAGTTATTATCTTAATAATCAATTTCACCTAAATTCTAAAAAGATGTCAGATACAATTGTTCCAATCAAAAAAAACCAGTCAAATGGTAATTATGCAAATCACAAAACCAGTATGAAAGGACTTGTTTATGACGGGCCAGGTAAAATAAAATTCAGAGACGTTCCGATGCCAACTATAAAAAAGCCAACTGATGCCATTGTGAAAATTGTGAAGACCACGATTTGTGGTACTGACTTGGGCATCCTACATGGCAAAACACCTTCTGTAAAGCCGGGAACCACATTGGGCCATGAAGGTATTGGAATTATTGAAGAAGTAGGCACAGGTGTTAGCCATTTCAAAAAAGGTGATAAAGTTATTATCTCATGCATCACGGCATGTGGTACCTGTGAATATTGCAAAAAACAAATGTATGGTCATTGTAAAGATGGAGGCTGGATATTAGGCAATCTCATCAATGGCACCCAAGCAGAATACGTTCGCATTCCTCACGCCGATACTAGTCTTTATATTGCTCCTGCAGACGCAGACGACGAAGCTTTGGTAATGTTGAGTGACATCCTTCCAACGGGTCATGAGATTGGAGTGATAAACGGTTGTGTAAAACCAGGTGATACTATTGCTATCGTTGGTGCCGGCCCAATCGGTATGTCAGCTCTACTCACCGCACAATTCTACTCTCCTGCTAAAATTTATATGATTGATTTGGATGATAATCGTCTCGAACTAGCCAAAAAATGGGGCGCTACAGATCCTATTA
>JBGTDZ010000335.1:0-14201 GCA_041748055.1 Aquaticitalea sp. | reverse complement strand
AAAACCAACACCGATCATTTTCCATAATGTATAACTAAAGGAGTTGGTCCAGGTCCAGTTGGAAAGATCTGAAGATTTATAACTATAGAATCCAGAAAGATTGGACTTAAATGCAATGGCTCCAATCTGTCTCGTATAATCCGCTACAACTTTTGCTCCCAAGGAGGATTCAAAAACTACATCGTTTTCTGCAAATACAAAATTGTAATTCAACGGATGCATAACCACAATCAAATTTTCAATTGGGGTCCAGGTCATCCCAATACCAACATCCAAATATCCAGGGTCGTTGAAATTGTCCAAAAGTGTGGTACGATATTCTGCTAAAGCGGAAACGGCCCATTTTTCGCTTAATTTTTGACCATAGAGTGACGATATATTAAAAACATCGGTAGTTGCCCTAAAGCCTTCGTCATCATTGGGATTGTCCTTATCATCCAATTTTACCCACGCCAAATTAGTTGTCAAGGAATTTCTCCAGAAATATTTCTCTTCAATCTTATTGGCAAATCCATTGAAGTTGATCCCAATACTCCCTGAAGAATTGTTGGGAGTTCCTTGAGAATACCAATTATTGAAATTGGAAAAGCTTCCGCCAATAACACCAAATGCTCCAACTCTCCATCCTGGAAGTGCATCTATTTGTACCTGTAAGGCATCTGCTTCCTTTTGTGCGGCATCAGCCACTGCTTGTTTTTCATTTTTTTGAGCCTCCAATTCTTCTTTTGTTTGGGAAAAGCCAAATGACATTGTAAAAATTAGGGCAAGCGTCAGAATTACTTTGTTATTCATAATTTACTTATTTTGATTGGTTTACTATGGGTGGATTTTAAAAATAGGAGGTTTATATAAACATGAAATAGAAATTATCTTCTTTTGTAGAGCGGCACTGAAGAACACGCTTCGCCATACATAATGGATTTGGCAATTGGCCTTAACTTTTGCGATAACAAAATGTAGGCATTTGCTGGAACGGGTTTATGTGCACAACCTTTAATGATCAAGGATTTGTCAACAAACATAGCGGTATCCAAATTTTGAATGATGTCCTGATAGATGGAAGTTTCCAACTGTTCCATATCACCGATGACAATCTTTTTGGCGTATGGCTGTAGATGCATGGTCACTAACATAAATGCCCAGGCAGGAACAATGGCATCGGAAGTGCAGGTCAATGCAACAAAATCATCTTGATACTGTGACCAATTATGTCCAATGACATTTTCCCTGAAATCTTTTTCACGTAAGACCAATTCTTCCCATAACCAATCCTTGATATCCATAACAGTTCGGTTTCCTTTGGGATAGTAATCTTCAAGGTCAACAACGACTAATTTGCTGGTTGCGACTTTATTGATTATTTCCTTTT
Organism: Aquaticitalea sp.; assembly: GCA_041748055.1. Classification (GTDB taxonomy): domain Bacteria; phylum Bacteroidota; class Bacteroidia; order Flavobacteriales; family Flavobacteriaceae; genus JBPOFM01. The sequence continues at coordinate 12,832 of JBGTDZ010000335.1, read as the reverse complement.
CCATTGTACAAAATTAATATTTTTTAGTGAAACTCTGTTTTTACAAGCATGTAATGCAAAGAAAAAACACATGGCTGAAATAATCCCCCATCTTTGCAGAATCAGATTTTCTACAAAATATGAAGATTCTCATTATTTATAACCTTCTGCTTGGAGCTTAAATAGTTCGGCATATAAGGATTGATTTTCCATCAACTCCTGATGGGTTCCAATTTCCAGAATTTTTCCATCATCCAAAATCAAAATCCGATCGGCCTGTCTTACCGTACTAAATCGATGTGAGATAATGATGCTGGTTTTATCTTTTGTAAGTCCAATAAAGCGTTGGAATACTTCACTTTCAGCTTTTGCATCCAAAGCCGAGGTTGGTTCGTCCAAAATCATAACTTCGGCATCTTTCATATAAGCCCTGGCAAGGGCTACTTTTTGCCATTGGCCTCCTGAGAGTTCCTGTCCTTTATAAAATCGTTTTCCCAATTGCTGGTCATAGCCTTTTTTCAATTCTGCAATGACTTCACTTGCCAAACTAAGCTCAGCGGCTTTCTGAATTTTTTCGTCATTATGCAATTCATCGATATCCCCAATGGCAATGTTTTCCCTTACAGTAAATTCATAACGATAAAAATCCTGAAAAATGACACCGAAAAACTCTTGATACTCGTCCTTTTTAAAACGGTTGATATTGATGCCATCCAAAAGGATTTCACCTTTAGTAGGTTCGTAAAAACGAAGCAACAATTTGGTAAGTGTTGTTTTTCCTGCGCCGTTCTGACCGACAAATGCCATTTTTTCTCCAGCATGAATTTTAAAACTTACGCCCTTTAAAATCTCGTGGTCTGAATCTGGATATGAAAAATGAACATTCTTAAATTCGAATCCTATAGTTATCTTTTCTGGCAAAGCCATGTCTTCTGAGTGTTTTGGCTTAATGGAAATATCAATGAACTCAAAATAATCCTTTAGATATAAGGCACTTTCGGTAATCCGAGTAAATTTTGAAAAGAAATCCTGCAAGTTTCGGGTTAATCTATTGAAGGCTCCAGACAAGAAAGTCAATTCCCCAAGCGTGATGACACCTGATATTACTCTATAAATAATAAAAATGTAAGCTCCATAATAACTTAGCGTGCCCAATACATTGAATATAAATCCCAAAGCAGATCGCTTGACCGCAAGCTTTTTATTGAGCTCGTAATATTCGTTTGACAAATTTTTAAAACGATTGACCACAAAATCCGTAAGCCCGAACAGTTTGATTTCCTTCGCTGTTTGATTATTGGCACCTATAAATCGTAAATAGTCTAACTCTCTTCTCTCGGCCGTCCAACCCGTTGCCAAGGAATACTGTTGCTGACTAAACCAAATTTCATTAATGAAAGAAGGAATAATGCTTAAAACCAATAAAATAATGAGATAGGGTTCAAAATAAATCAACCCAGCTACCAATGTGGCAATCGAGATTAAACTTTGGACTTCTCCCAATGCATTGGACATCAAACCGACACGGCCAGTGGTTTGGGTCCGTGCGCGTTCCAATTTGTCATAGAACTCGGAATCTTCCAAAAGACTGATGTCTATTTGGTTGGTCTTTTTTATAATGGTGACTGAAGATTCGATGGAATAGGCATCTCCCAATAAACTATCCGTCAATGTGATTGCCCTACTGACCAAATCGGAAATTACGATAAGTCCAAATTCAATGGCCACAAAGGTCCAAAGTGCGTTAAGATTAGAAACGTCGCCTTGGGATTGTAGAACAATTTCGTCAATGATAATTTTTCCTACCCAAAGTATTATAACTGGAAGCAATGCTCCAATCAGTCTACAGATGGCTGATAGAATAAAAAGTTTTTTATTGGTTCTCCAAATTTCCTTAAAGAATCGTGGAATATAAATCAATGCACTAAAGGATTTCTTTAAGCTGGTTTTGCTGTCATCCTTTAATGATTTCGGGTTGTCTCTTGGCATTAAAATTTACTCAATTAAAGCATTCCAAGTTCCAATTTGGCCTCCTCACTCATCAGGTCTTGGCTCCAAGGTGGATCAAATGTGATTTCCACTTCTGCAGATTTTACGTCATTGAGGGATTTCACTTTTTCCTCAACTTCCAAGGGAAGTGTTTCAGCGACTGGGCAATTTGGTGTAGTTAAAGTCATTAATATTTTAACATCGTAGTCTTCATTGACCAAAACGTCATAAATAAGTCCCAGTTCATAAATATCCACAGGAATTTCTGGATCGTAAATGGTTTTTAAAACCCTGACAATTTTTTCGCCTAGTTCGGTGGTGTCTATAGTTTCGTTCATCGTTGTTATATTTTTAGATTTAAAAGTTGAAGGGTTTAGTCGTTTTTCATCTCATAAACACATCAACTTTCAATTCAACTGCGTTTGGTATGCTATGGCATACATTTTTAATTGTTTGATCATACTTACCAATCCGTTGGCACGAGTTGGCGACAGATGTTCCTTAAGTCCGATGTCATCAATAAACCTTGTATTTGCTTCGAGAATGTCTTTTGGATGTTGATTAGAGAACACTCTTATCAAGATTGCAATAATACCTTTTGTGATAATGGCATCACTGTCTGCGGTAAACACTACTTTGTCATCTTTCATTTCTGCATGTACCCAAACTTTGCTCTGACAACCTTTTATAATGTTATCAGTTGTTTTAAATCTATCCTCAATCAATGGTAAAGTTTTGCCCAAATCAATCATGTATTGATAACGCTCTTCCCAATCTTCAAACATGGAAAATTCGTCAACAATGTCCTTTTGTATGGATTTTATGCTCATGTTTCACTTTTGTGCAAAGATACGATAATCTAATCTTTCTTCCCACCTTTACCCATGGATAACACTTTATTAACTAGTGCTTCAATGGCTTTGGGTGGATGTCCGTGGTCGAAACTATTTGATGTTGTTTCCTCTCGATTCTGTTTAATGATTAACGTGGCAATTGCCGCGCCGTCATACTCTCTCTTTGCCGTAGGTGCCTCCAAATTTGGAAGGTTGGATACGTCAATTTCGCTTAAGATATGCATCAACTCATTCCAATCGCTTTCTGGGGTAGGAAACCTGGATATTTCTGTTTCATCTCTATCGTTTGTTACCGAAATGGACTCTTTGTCCACCCAAATTTTTTCATAAAATCCTCTTGTTGTGGCTTCATAAACAAATAGGTTTCCCTCCTCATTTACGGAATTTGGAATTTGGGTTGCAGTAGGTTCTACAGATGGTTCGGAGGAAGTTTTTTCTCCGCATTCTGTAAAGCTGATAATTGCCATTAAACAGAATAGTATTTTCATAATAATTTTTTTAGGATTAACAAAGTTCTACCGAAATAACTTTTTAAAATTATCTTTCAATAATAGAAGTCATTTAAGACTTATAAATTTAAACAATCATTTATATTATGTATATAACACATAGTAATATCAGCAGATTGGCAGCTTACCCAAATACTCCTGGAAGCGTGACTTTTAGGAAAGCATTCTATGGGCTCTGTTTATTCCTTCTATCAAGATATCGATTTCGTCCTTGGTATTGTAAAAAGCAAATGAGGCTCTTACAGTGCCCGGTATTTTAAAGTAGTCCATGATAGGTTGGGCACAGTGATGACCGGTTCTAACGGCGATTCCCATTTTGTCGAGAATGGTTCCAACATCGTATGGATGAATGCCTTCCAAATTGAAAGATATGACCGAGGTTTTATTTTTGGCTGTGCCGTAGATTTTTAATCCTTCTATTTCAAGTAATTTTTGGGTGGCGTATTCCAAAAGTCCATGCTCATATCTGGCAATGTTTTCAAACCCAATATGATTCATGTAATCTATGGCGGCCCCAAACGCAATGCCTCCACAAATATTGGGTGTGCCTGCTTCAAATTTGTGAGGTAAATCAGCATAGGTTGTTTTTTCAAAGGTCACTTCGGCAATCATTTCTCCTCCTCCTTGATATGGTGGCAATTTGTTAAGCCATTCTTCCTTTCCATAAAGCATTCCGACACCTGTAGGTCCGCACATTTTATGGGCTGATGCTACATAGAAATCAACATCCAAAGCTTGCATATCAGGTTTTAGATGTGGACAGGCTTGTGCACCGTCGACCAAAACTGCAGCACCTACTTGATGGGCTTTTTGGATAATTTCTTCAATAGGATTAATAGTTCCCAAGGCGTTTGAAATATGATTGACAAATACCAACTTGGTTTTTTCTGAAAGCAGTTGGTCGTAATCTGACATGATGAGTTCGCCATTATCATTCATCGGAATGATTTTTAAATTGGCGCCACTCCGCTCACAGAGCATTTGCCACGGTACAATATTGCTATGATGCTCTAAAGCCGAGACGATAATTTCATCACCTTTTTTTAAAAATGATGAAAACCCACTGGCGACCAAATTGATTCCGTGGGTTGTGCCGGAGGACAGAATGATTTCATGGCTGTGCTTAGCGTTAAAATGCTTTTGGTTTTTAAGTCGGGCCTGTTCGTATTTATCAGTGGCTTCCTGACTCAAACTATGGACCCCACGATGGATATTTGCATTATAGTTTGAATAATAATCGACTATGGCATCAATAACTTGTTGAGGTGTTTGCGACGTTGCGGCATTATCCAGATATACCAGAGGTTTGCCATTTACTTTTCTTGAAAGTATGGGGAAGTCTTTTCTTATGCTTTCTACATTGAACATAGTTGATATTTTTTAGCCCCGATAGCAGTGGCATCCTTTTTTGCTTTTCTTCAAAGCAAAAAAGATAGAACGGATAGCGGGAGATGGCTCCTGAAAAATTCTAAAGATCAAATCCAATATTTACTCCCAATTTTGTGGCAATGATTTTAGTGATGCGCTGTTTTATTTCCGGAATTTTCACGGAACTCAATACATTGTTGCTGAATGCATACATGAGCAATGCTTTTGCTTCCTTTTCCGGAATGCCTCTCGAACGCATGTAAAACATGGCACTGTCGTCCAGCTGACCTATGGTGCAACCGTGGGAACATTTGACATCGTCTGCAAAAATCTCCAATTGTGGTTTGGTGTTTATACTTGCTTTATCGCTTACCAAAATATTGTTGTTGGCCTGAAATGCATTTGTTTTTTGTGCTTCTCTGTTGACAATGACTCGCCCGTTGAAAACTCCAGTTGAATTATCGCCAAAAATGCCTTTATAATCTTGATGGCTCTCGCAATTTGGCTCGATATGGTGAACCAAGGTATTATGATCCACATGCTGTTTGTTGCCAATAATTGTGACTCCTTTTAATGTCGAATCGATATGCTCTCCATTTTGGTAAAAGTTGAGATTGTTCCTGGTCAATTTTCCACCAAATGAAAAGGTATGGACCGAAGCTATGCTTTCTTGCTTTTGATTGATGAAAGTGTTGTCTATCAAAGATGCGTTTTCATTGTCGTTTTGAATTTTATAATAATCGACAATGGCGCGTTTGTTTGCAAAAATTTCGGTTACCGAATTGGTCAACACGGGATTATCATTCAGACTTTGATGGCGTTCAATAATTTGCACGTGGGAATTCTCATCTACAACGATGAGGTTGCGTGGCTGTAGCATCATTGCTGATTCGTTTCCTGTTGAGAAATGAACAATCTGGATGGGCTTTGCAACCAATTTGTTTTTCGCGATGTGGATGTATGCTCCTTCCCAACAAAATGCTGTATTCAGTGAAGTCAGTCCGTCTTTTGTGGCAATTTTGTTGAAGTAATTTTCAATTATGAGTTGGTATTTTGGCTTTGTCAAGGCCGAAGACATGAGGCATACGTCAATACCATCATGTGTGGTCTGCGATAAGTGGGAGGAGTATTTTCCATCAATGAACACAATCTTATAGGTGTCTATATCATGAATGAAATACTTTTTGACATCATTATATTCTATTGCGTTTTCGTGTTTTGGGAATATGCTGTAATTGTATTTCAACACAGTGTTCAATGAGGTATATTTCCAAGCTTCGTCACGTTTAGAAGGAAAACCTTGAGCTTCGAACAATTTTATTGCTTCGCTTCTAACATCATGGATGGATGAATCGACATCGATTAAATTCTCAAAAGCGAGGAATGATGATATGAGTTTTTCTTTTAGTTCCATTTGTTCAGTCTTCAGTGTTCAGTGTTCAGTGTTCAGTCTATTGTGGACTGTCAACTGTAAACTGCCTACTTAATTTATGCATTCACTTCTTCTTTAATCCAATCGTAACCCTTTTCTTCCAATTCGTGCGCGAGTTCCTTTCCACCAGATTTAACGATGCGCCCATCATACAATACATGCACAAAATCGGGAACGATATAGTCTAACAACCTTTGGTAATGGGTAATGACAATCACGGCATTATCTTTATTTTTCAATTTATTGACACCGTTGGCCACGATGCGCATGGCATCGATATCCAATCCGGAATCAGTTTCGTCTAGAATGGCCAATTTTGGCTCCAACATTGCCATTTGAAAAATTTCGTTACGTTTCTTTTCACCTCCTGAAAAACCTTCGTTTAAAGATCGTGATAAGAATTTACGGTCAATCTCAAGCATTTCTGATTTTTCGCGAATCAGTTTCAGCATCTCATTGGCAGGCATATCGTCTAGGCCTTTTGCTTTGCGATTTGCGTTTATGGCAGTTTTCATGAAATTGGTTACCGAAACCCCTGGAATCTCCACAGGATATTGAAATGATAAAAAGATACCTTTGTGAGCACGTTCTTCTGCGGCCAGTTCATCAATATTTTGGCCATTCAAAAGAATTTCGCCTTCACTCACTTCATATTCTTCCTTTCCTGCTATGACCGCAGCCAAAGTACTTTTACCCGAGCCGTTTGGCCCCATAATGGCATGAACTTCCCCTGCATTGACCTCGAGGTTGATGCCTCTTAAAATGAATTTATCTTCTACACTTGCGTGCAAATTATTTATTTTTAACATACTCTTTATTCCTTTTAATTACAAGATAAGCCCTATTGAACCTCCTCTGGGATTCCTAATTTTATAATGTCACTATTTTCTTGATTTGATTTTGACACCTTGATAATTTCAATAATTTCTATTCGATTTTCCCAGCCCTCTTCATCTTCTGGTTTTTTGGATTTTTTTACCTTTAAAACAACTGCAACTTCATCAGAAGGTTCGTTTTTCAATGTTTCGGATTGTAAGATTAAATCGTCAAGCTTTTCATTGGGTACAACGCCATATAGTTCGCTTTTGGTCTGAAATACTGCAGAATCCTCATAATACATGAAGTTTCCAGCCATTTCGACGACATCCGATGATGTTTCCATGGATTCTGTTCCTTCCGTTTTTTTATCATTTTTGCAACCTATAAACAATGTTGCAAGTAATAAGATAACAATTGATTTTTTCATTCCATTGAAATTTGAGTTTTGTGCTTTTGCAGAAATTTATTATCCTACTGAACCTTCTAAACTTATCTCTAATAATTTTTGTGCCTCAACTGCAAATTCCATTGGCAATTTGTTCAGTACTTCCTTGCTGAATCCGTTGACAATCAATGCTATTGCTTTCTCGGTGTCAATACCACGTTGATTGCAATAAAAAATCTGGTCTTCACCGATTTTACTTGTCGTTGCTTCGTGTTCTACTTTCGCTGTTTTGTTTTTGACTTCAATATATGGAAAAGTATGAGCACCACACTCATTGCCCATCAACAAGCTATCGCATTGCGAAAAGTTACGTGCATTATCGGCTCTCGAACTTATTTGCACCAATCCCCTGTATGAATTTTGTGATTTCCCGGCAGAAATTCCTTTGGAAATAATCGTGGATTTGGTGTTTTTCCCCAAATGAATCATCTTGGTTCCTGTATCTGCCTGTTGGTAATTATTGGTTACTGCAATTGAGTAAAATTCTCCTACTGAATTATCACCTTTTAGAATACAACTTGGATATTTCCAAGTGATGGCAGAACCTGTTTCCACTTGGGTCCAAGAGATTTTTGCATTTTTCTCGCAAAGACCGCGTTTTGTCACGAAATTAAATACACCACCTTTACCTTCTTTATTTCCTGGGTACCAATTTTGAACTGTTGAATATTTAATTTCTGCATGATCCAAAGCAATCAGTTCGACAACTGCTGCGTGCAATTGGTTTTCATCACGACTTGGTGCCGTGCAGCCTTCCAAATAACTAACGTAACTACCTTCGTCAGCAATGACAAGCGTTCTTTCGAATTGTCCTGTCCCCGCTTGATTAATTCTAAAGTAAGTGGATAATTCCATCGGGCATCGAACGCCCTTTGGAATATAACAAAAACTTCCATCGCTAAAAACGGCTGAATTTAAGGCTGCGTAAAAATTATCTTTCTGTGGAACCACGGTTCCTATATATTTTTTAACCAATTCAGGATATTCCCGGATGGCTTCACTTATTGAACAAAAAATAATCCCTTTTTCCTTCAATGTTTTCTTGAAAGTGGTGGCCACTGAAACGGAATCAATGACAACATCCATTGCAACTCCTGACAATTTCTTCTGCTCGTCAATGGAAATACCAAGTTTTTTGAAGGTTTCCAGCAATTCTGGGTCAACCTCATCCAGACTATCATATTTTGGTTTGGAATTAGGTGCGGAATAATAGGAAATAGCTTGAAAATCTGGCTTGATATATTTGACATTTGCCCATTCTGGCTCAATCATCTCTTGCCAAGCGCGAAACGATTCCAACCTCCAATCGGTCATCCATTGCGGTTCCTCCTTTTTTAGGGAAATAGCCCGAACAATATCTTCATTCAAACCAATGGGAAACGTATCTGACTCAATATCGGTATAAAAACCGTATTCGTATTCCTTGGTTTTAAGCTCTTCCCTTAAATCGTCTTCGGTGTATTTGTTCATTTCGTTTTCATTATTCGTTTAAACCCTTCCCTTTGGAAAGGTGGGGCCAAAGCTCTCGAGATGGCCTATAGCGAAAAACTTTCTCCACATCCACAAGTCCGGTTTGCATTTGGATTGTTAAATACAAAACCTGCTCCATTCAATCCGCCTGAATATTCAAGGGTAGTCCCGATAAGATACAAAAAGCTCTTTTTGTCGACAATTATTTTCACACCATTGTCTTCAAAAACTTTATCTTGTTCTTGCCGTATTTTGTCAAATTTCAAATCATAAGACAGGCCAGAACAACCACCACTTTTTACACCCACACGAACAAAGTCAGTTACCGTGTCAAAGCCATCTTCACTCATAAGCTCAATGACTTTCTTTTTAGCTGTTTCAGAAACTTTAATCATAGGTTATATAGATTTCGTCTAAATAGACTGCAAATATACAATATAAGTAGGGTTTTCCCATAGAAGCTAACATTATATTAGCTAATCTCATAATTGATTTTGATTATTTTGAGATGCAAAAAGCTTCCAGTATAATTGGAAGCGTTTGTACAATAAAAAATAACTATTGCTACAAGGATTATTTTATAATCAATTAAATTATAGTTCAATCTTCGATCTAGCTACCACTTTTTCTTATTATGAAAAGGCCACCTTCTATATCGCTTATAATGATGTTTCCACTTTCAAAAAACGGATATACGTTCCATGCCCCATGAAAACTGGTGCTATTGTCGGGTGGATAAGAATCAAAGAACCCCCCTTCTGACATAGTGCCACCATCTAGTCCACTCACATCAATGATTCTTAAACCTGCTGTATAGCTAGATTGGTAAAATAGGTTGCCGCTAACATAGCCATTATGGTCAATGGCTCTCGTTGGTCCAAGATAGGTCAAGTGAAGGACTGGATTATCCAAATCAGTAAAATCAAAAACCAAGGTTCGTGTATTGATTCCAAAATTCAATTCATCCACTTCGTCCCCTACTATAAAATACTTCAAGTTCTCCGTGAACCAACCTTGATGTGTGTATCCAATATTATTGTATCCAATGCCGGAAATATATACAGGATTAGACTTGTCAGTGACATCTACGATAACCACTTCATCCTCATTGCTCCCGATTAAAATTTCCCGTCCTGCATAATCCGTATCCGGACCGTTATAAGAAACCACTTGGGCATCATGGGTATAGAAATCATCGGCAAAACCTCCAGCCGCAATGGGGCTTGTTGGATTTTGAATGTTTATAAAATGAGGGCCTCCATTAAAGGTGTCAGAGCCGACAATATAGGCATACCCAGAAGTTTCGTTTATAACGATGTTATGTGCATGCCCAAACTCCGTATAAAGCGCATCGGAGGAGAAGGTGACAGGGGAATTGACGACATTTCTCAAACGCGTTAAATCAAAAACTTGCATGCCATGCCCTGGAGCTTCACTTACTATAAACGCATGGTTATCATACACTTTTATATCTCTCCACAAACTATTGACAGTGGCGGTAGGCAATCGTCCCACTAATATAGGCTGCGTTGGGTCGGAAATATCCACAAAGGCAGTTCCTGAAGACGTTCCCACCAATGCATATTCCTTTCCAGAAGAAGAATCTGTCCAGCCCCATGAATCATTGCCTTCAGCACCGGATCCTCCGAGGGTAACGATATCCACCAATCCCATTAAATCATAGTCATTGCAGGGATAAATTCCTGCCATTCCATTTTGACACGCAAAAAGTGGTTCTATAATTTCGGGAGTGGGATTCGTCTGTGCATTATCATCATCTTTGGAGCAACCTGTTCCAATTAAGAAAAAGGACTGCATAAGTGACAAACTTATTACTTGGTTTAATCTTTTCATACAATATTTTAATTTAAAAAACGGAAGGTAAATTAAATTGGTAAGATATAAATACTTTTAAGGAAAAAGGTGATGTTACTTCGTATTAGCTGTTTAAATTTGCAACATGATAGAAGATAGGAATCCGCAAAAAACCTCAATAAGTGCCTTGGGTGAATTTGGCCTCATAGAACATTTGACGAAACACTTTGATATCAAGCAAAAATCGACTGTAAAGGGCATTGGCGACGATGCTGCTGTTTTGGATTTTAAATCTAAAAAAATTGTGGTAACTACTGATCTATTGGTGGAAGGTGTTCATTTTGATTTGAGCTACATGCCCTTAAAACATTTAGGCTATAAAGCCATTATGGTGAATCTTTCTGATGTGTATGCCATGAATGCCAATGCTACACAAGTTACCGTATCGATTGCTGTTTCCAATCGGTTTCCATTGGAAGCCTTGGAAGAATTATATGCCGGGATTGAGGCCGCATCAATTATTTATGGGGTAGATGTTGTGGGAGGTGACACAACATCCTCAACTACAGGATTGATCATATCGGTGACAGCCATAGGGGAAGTTGATTTCAAAGATGTTGTTTATAGAAGTGGTGCCAAACCAAATGATTTGTTAGTTGTTTCCGGTGATTTGGGGGCGGCTTATATGGGATTGCAAGTTTTGGAACGAGAAAAAGAAGTTTTTAAAGTGAATCCTAAAAACCAACCCGATTTAGACCCTTACACTTACATAATCGAGAGGCAATTAAAACCCGAAGCGAGGAAAGATATTGTGAAACTGCTAAAGGATTTGGACGTCAAACCAACATCGATGATTGACATTAGTGATGGTCTTTCTTCTGAAATAATTCATTTGTGCAAGCAAAGTAAGGTTGGTGTAGAATTATATGAAAATAAAATTCCATTGGACCCACAAGTAATTTCAACCTGTGAGGAATTCAATATTGATAGCACTACGATCGCACTAAATGGTGGGGAAGATTATGAATTGTTGATGACGATTTCACAGGAAGATTTTCCGAAAATTAAGGCCAACCCACATTTAACAGTTATTGGTTTTATGACAGAGGAAAATAAGGGTATGAATTTGGTGACGCGGGGAGAAACTTTAATTCCTATAATTGCCAAAGGCTGGAACTCTTTTAATGTTCAAAAATAAGCAAACCTTCCAATCTTTTTGCTTTTCGTTTTTTATGGATGCGTTCGAGTACCGAGTTAATTTCTTTATACTTCGGTGTTAAAGGAGTCAACTCACCCTTTCCATTGGTGGTCATTTCAATAGAACATTTGCAGCATTTAAATTCGTTTACATGTAGGGTCACTTTTTTGGAAATCACGAATTCATGACCAAAAAGGGTACAATAAAATTCTTTCACTGGTCTGTTAATTTTAGTTAGTACTTAGAGGAGTTCTAAATATAACAAAATCAATCAATATCCAACCGCATGACTCAAATATATCGACGAAGTGTATGTATTTGGCTTTAAACGGAGCCGTCTCTTGGTATAAATGTCCTCCAATAAGGCATTTATTTCCTGAAATTTTGGGGTCAGCTCAATAAGGTTGCCGTTACTATTGGTTGTTAGCTGTCGTCTGCAGCATTTGCATGTATATTCCTTTACATGTAAAGTAACTTTTTTTGAAACTTCATATTGATGTCCAAATAGGTTGCAGTAAAGTTTCAAGGGTGCTAAGGTTGTGTTGGATTTACTCATGGTTGCTAGTTTAAGAACTTCTAAACTAATGAAATATATCCAATAAAACGTCATAACGTATTATTTTTCGATGAAACGCATTAAATTGTAAGTTAATTCAGATAAATTCTCAATATGACTCATGTGTCCGCCAGAAAATTCAACACAATTTACGTTCGTTCCCTTTAGTTGTTCCGCCATAGTTGCGCGGTCCATCACAGGGTCTTTACTTCCAATTATCATCATTTTTATGTAGCTTGTAGCCTTAAGAATAAATTGTCTGTTCTTCCGGCATTTCATGCCTTCAAGTGCCGCGATGATACCATGCAAAGGCGTTTTTAAGGCTTCATTTTTAACTTCTTCGATTTCATTTCTAAATTTCTCTCGGTTCTCAGGAGCAAACAAATTGGAAATGGAGA
>JBGTDZ010000334.1:0-4274 GCA_041748055.1 Aquaticitalea sp. | reverse complement strand
AAGGAAAAAAAGATGGGGAGATCAGGTATCTTACACCATTGAATATTGATACGAGCAAGACAAAAAAATACTGCCGATTTAAAAAATCTGGTATCAAGTATGTTGATTATAAAGACGCCGATTGGTTATTGGGTTTTGTTAACGAGCAAGGTAAATTGTTGCCAAGACGTTTAACCGGAACATCATTGAAATACCAAAGAAAAGTATCTGTTGCGGTAAAAAGAGCACGTCATCTTGCGTTGATGCCTTATGTAGCGGATTTATTAAAATAAAAAAGACATAACTATGGAACTTATATTAAAACAAGACGTTGAAAATTTAGGATTTAAAGACGATGTTGTAACGGTTAAGAACGGTTATGGTAGAAATTTTTTAATTCCCCAAAAACAAGCTGTAATGGCGACCCCTTCTGCTAAAAAGGTATTGGCAGAAACTTTAAAGCAAAGAGCATTTAAAGAGAAAAAAGTAATTGATGAAGCTCAAAAAACAGCTGACGCCATCAAAGCATTGGAAATAAGAATTCCTGCAAATGCCGGAGATAAAGCCGCACCAGGAGCAAAATTATTTGGATCTGTTTCCAATATTGATTTGGCAAATGCTTTGAACCAAGCAGGTCACTCAATAGATAAGAAATACGTTTCTATTAATGGAGGTACAATCAAACGTTTGGGTAAATACGACGCTGTCATTAGACTTCACAGAGACGTAACTGTCGATTTGACTTTTGAAGTTGTCGCAGAAGCTTAATTAACAATTTTTAAGTTAATAAATTAACATATTTAAGTTAATAAATTACAAAGGCTACTCGTTAGAGTAGCCTTTTTTATATTAATTTTACGAACGATTAACCAAACCAATACTAACTATGAAAAAATTTCTACTGACCGTTATTTTAGTGTCTTTTACAATTGTAGCTAGTTCACAAGTAACTACTGCGAACATTAAAGGATTAATACTCGATGAGACCCAACAACCTTTACCAGGCGTAAATGTTGTCGCCCTTCACACCCCTACAGGAACAGTTTATGGAGCTGCAACCAATTTTGATGGTAGATTTAATTTACTCAACGTAAGAGTAGGTGGGCCTTATACGATAACCTTAAGCTATGTTGGCTATAAAGAGCAAATATTTAATGAAGTTTATCTGACATTGGGGACAACAGAGGACATAGATTTTACTATGGTACCAGATAGTCAGCAATTAGACACGGTAGTTTTAACAGGAACAAGCGGAACAGGTACTTTTGGAGCAGATAGAACTGGAGCAGAAACAAATGTAGGAAGAAGAGAGCTTACAAGATTGCCGACCATTTCGAGATCAGCATCAGACTTTACACGACTGGAGCCAACTTCTAGTAATGGATCTTTTGGTGGTAGAAATGACCAATACAATAACTTTTCTCTGGACGGAGCGATATTTACAAATCCATTTGGATTGGATGCAGCAACTCCTGGAGGACAAACAGACTCACAGCCAATTTCATTGGATGCCATCGAACAGATTACAGTCTCTACGGCACCTTATGATGTTACTCAAGCAGGATTCACTGGAGCTGCAGTTAATGCGGTCACTAAAAGTGGAACCAATGAATTTCACGGTACTGTTTATGGATTTTTTAGAAATGAAAATTTAACAGGAGGAAAAATTAGAGGGGAAGATGTTGTGAAACCAAAATTAGAGCAAAATCAATATGGTTTTAGCGTTGGCGGGCCTCTTATAAAAAACAAATTGTTCTTCTTTGCAAATTTTGAAAAAGACGAACGTACCGATTTGGGAACCAACGGATTCATACCAAACACAGGAAGTGGGGCCGTAAATGAATCTAGAGTGCTTGAACAAGATTTGATATCGGTTCAAAATGCCCTTTTGGACATCGGTTATAATCCAGGCGCCTATGAAGATTTTACCTATGGAGCAAAATCCAACAAGGGTATTTTTAAACTTGATTGGAATATCAACGAAAATAATCGTTTGGCTGTGATTTATAACTTCCTAAATGCTTCGAAGGAAAAACCAGCACATCCATCTGCACTTGGTTTTAGAGGGCCAAGTGTCAATACGCTCCAATTTCAAAATTCAGGATATGAAATCAATAATAATCTACGGTCTGTACAATTGGAATTGAATTCATCTTTATCGGATGAAACTAGTAATAAATTCCAAATTGGATACACGCACTTTGATGATTTTAGAGATCCGTTATCTACACCAGCACCAACAATCACAATTACAAAAGATGGGTCTAATTACATTATTGCTGGTCATGAGCCATTTTCTATCAATAATAAATTAGATCAAAAAGTGCTTCAGTTTTCTGATAATCTCAACTTCTTTAAAGGTGATCACACCTTTACCATCGGATTTTCTTTTGAGAAATTTCAATTTGATAACTCATTCAATTTAGGCGTTTACGGAGCTCAAGGAGTATTTTTTCCAACCACTACTATGGAGGGTTTTCAAGATTTAGTTGATTCCGGTCAACTACAAGATTTGTTTGATGCGGCGGCGGCGGCACACAGTACTTTAACAGCAAATGGAGAAGGTGTCGCTGGCGGATTTACCTTGTCAGAAACGAATGTTGGACAGTTGTCGTTCTATGCACAAGATGAATGGAATATGAATGACAAGTTTAAATTGACTTATGGGGTACGTTTTGATAAACCATTATACTTTGACTCATCTCAAAATGCTCAAGAAGTAATTGATAGAGGATTTGTAGTTCCGGATATAGAATATTACAATCCAAATACAGGAGAAAGAGTATTGATTGATAATACCCAGTTGCCTTCAAACAAGTGGCTCATATCACCAAGATTAGGCTTTAATTATGATGTTAAAGGCGATAAAACATTTCAGCTTCGTGGTGGTTCTGGTCTGTTTACAGGGCGTTTCCCTTTTGTCTGGCTAGGGAATCAAATAGCAAATCCTGATGTGTTTTTCTTGCAAGCTGTTGATCCTGCCTATAAATTCCCACAAGTGTGGAGAACAAATATTGGGACAGATTATAAGTTTGATAATGACATAATTTTAACTGGTGACGTGTCTTATACTAAAGATACTAATGGTGCACACGTTCAAAATTGGGGATTATTGCCTCCATCAGCAAACTTGACTGGTGTTGATAATAGACGTATTTATGCTCCAAGTGACATTATCAACAACGCTTACGTATTTACTAATACTGATAAAGGTAGAGTTTGGAATTTTTCTGCCAAAGCTCAAAAATCATTTCAAAGCGGATTATATACCATGTTAGCGTATAGTTTCCTAAATGCAAAAGATGTTAACTCTATTGAAGCGGAAATTACCAGCGATGCTTTTGCAGGTAATCCTGCTTTAGGGGATGTAAATGCCGATGTTTTAGGCTTTTCAAAATATGGAGATAAACATAGATTCATAGGAGTTGTGAGTCAAAAATGGACTTATGGAAAGGAAAAATTCGCAACTACCATTTCTACATTTTTTGAATATGCTCAAGGTGCACGTTATAATTACACCTATGGAGGCGATATCAATGGAGATGGCTCTAATCTCAATGATTTAATTTATATTCCAACCTCTAGCGAACTCAGTCAACAACAGTTTTCCGCACCTGGACAAGCCGAGGCTTTCGACGCTTTTATAGCTCAAGACGATTATTTAAGCGAGAGAAGAGGACAGTATGCAGAACGTTATGCTGCAATTGCACCTTGGAGAGGGCGTTGGGATTTAAAAGTGCTTCAAGATTTTAATTTTAAAGTCGCAGGCAAAACCAATACGCTTCAATTGAGTGTCGATGTTTTGAATGTTGGTAATTTAATAAATTCAGATTGGGGATTGATCCAACAACCAAATAGTGTGCAACCAGTTGGGGTGAGCGTTAATCCAGAGACCAATATCCCAACTTATACCTTTAATCCGGATTTAACCGATACCTATAGCTACGATTCCAGTTTGGCATCTAGATGGCAAGCACAATTTGGATTGCGCTACATATTCTAATTAATTGATAATAAATTTATAAATTTGCGCTCTTTTAAAAAAAGAGCGCATTTTTTATTTCCTATCTCAGATTTACTTTGTAAATCTGACCTTTCCAAAGGAAAGGTAATATGGCTAAATCAAAAACATTTAGTCTCAAAACAAATTTTTATCAATCAGTTTCTCCCGAGCCTGTAATGAGCGCAGTCGAAATAGGGAGATTAAGAGGGACTTTTATTATGAAATACACACGACTCACCAAAGAACAATTTGAGGAACTGCAACAAGAATTCATCAATTTTTTGGCAACACA
>JBGTDZ010000333.1:0-5278 GCA_041748055.1 Aquaticitalea sp. | reverse complement strand
GCAATATCTTCTGTGGTATAAGGCACTCCAAGCACTGCCATTGTTTTCATCTTGGCTTCAGTATCAGATTTGTCCAATTCATCTTGAATTAACCATTTATATGATGGCATAATCGAGCCACTTGAGGTGCTTTGTGGGTCGTACATGTGATTGAGATGCCAACTATCTGAGTATTTCTCACCAATACAGTGCAAATCAGGTCCGGTACGCTTACTTCCGCAAAGAAATGGATGATCATACACATATTCGCCTGCTTTGGAATATTCACCATAGCGTTCTACTTCGTCCCTAAAAGGGCGGACCATTTGTGAGTGGCATCCTACACAACCTTCTCGGATATAAATGTCGCGTCCTTCCAACTCGAGAGGCGAGTATGGTTTTACACTTGTAATTGTCGGAATGTTTGACTTCACCATTATTGTTGGAACAATCTGCACAATTCCCCCAATCAAAATGGCAACGGTTGCCAAAATAGTCAACTGTACTGGTTTGCGTTCCAAAACTTCATGCCAGCCTTCGCCAGGAGCACGGTTTTTGGATACCTTATGCAATTTTGCAGCTTCGGCCAGTTCATCGGACACTTCGTTACCTTTTCTTATGGTGCGTGCCACGTTATAAATCATGACAAGTGCACCTATGAGGTAAATGCTTCCACCAATTGCACGCATCCAATACATTGGTATGATTTCGGAGACCGTTTCCAAGAAATTACCATATACCAATGTGCCATCAGGATTAAATTGTTTCCACATACTGGCTTGAGTGAAGCCAGCCACATACATTGGTAGGGCATACATGACGATTCCCAGCGTTCCAAGCCAGAAATGGACGTTTGCCAATTTTAGTGAATATAGGTTTGTTTTAAATAATCGTGGAACTAGATAATATACCATTCCGAAAGTCAGGAAACCGTTCCAGGCTAAAGCCCCAACGTGGACATGGGCTATAATCCAATCGGTAAAATGGGCAATGGCATTGACATTTTTAAGCGATAGCATGGGGCCTTCAAAGGTTGCCATTCCGTAACCTGTAATGGCAACGACCATAAATTTCAATACTGGATCCACTCGTACTTTATCCCAAGCACCTCGAAGTGTTAGCAATCCGTTGATCATACCTCCCCAAGAAGGCATCAATAGCATTATTGAAAAAGCAACGCCAAGATTTTGTGCCCATTCGGGCAATGCAGTATATAATAAGTGATGCGGTCCTGCCCAAATGTAAATGAAAATGAGTGACCAAAAATGTATAATAGAAAGTCGATAGGAATAGATAGGTCTGTCAGCTGCTTTTGGAACGAAATAATACATCAATCCTAAGAAAGGTGTCGTCAAGAAAAAGGCAACGGCATTATGACCATACCACCATTGCACCAAAGCATCTTGAACACCGGCGTAAGCCGAATAGCTCTTTAGTCCACTCACAGGCAATTCTACACTATTAAAAATATGAAGTACCGCAACGGTCACAAATGTTGCAATATAAAACCAAATGGCAACGTACAAATGCCGTTCGCGACGTTTGAGGATGGTGGCTATTAAATTCCATCCGAAGACTACCCAAACAATGGCTATGGCAATATCTATTGGCCACTCGAGTTCGGCGTATTCCTTGGAGGTGGAGTAACCCAAAGGCAACGTTATGGCAGCAGCGACAATAATGAATTGCCAACCCCAAAAGTTGATATTGCTCAATAGGTCGCTTGCCATTCTGGCTTTTAACAAACGCTGTGATGAATAATAAACCCCGGCAAAAATTGCGTTGCCCACGAAGGCGAAAATTACTGCATTGGTATGCAATGGTCGCAATCGTCCAAAACTCAACCACGATATGCCGTCCGTCAAATTAGGGAACAGAAATAAAAATGCAAGTAGCAAGCCTACCAGCATTCCGACAACTCCCCAAAGCATCGTAGCAAAGAGAAATTTTTTGACGATTTTGTTATCGTAATAAAACTGTTGCATTTCCATATTGATTGTAATTAGTCTTTAATTTGTTTGGGTGATTTTTTAGGTTCTTCTTTTACCAGTTCGTCTTCAAAAAGCATTCTTACGGAAGGGGTGTAGCTATCATCAAATTGTCCATTTTTTACAGCGATAATAAATGCAATAAAAAACACAATAGCGATGATAATGCTGATTGTCAATAATATGTATATAACACTCATTCCTTTTTGGATTTAGAGTTCAAAATTACATTTGACTAGTTTCTAAAAACATGACATTAATCATGTTTTGGTATTATTCTTCACTCCAATTTTCTTCCAATAACATTGGTTGCAATGGTTGTAAAAGCAACCACACTTATAGAGCTTAATGGCATTAGTATGGCTGCAATAACTGGCTCCAATTGTCCACTGACAGCGAAATACAAACCAATAATGTTATAAATGAACGAAAGCGCAAAACTCCATTTCACTATTTGTATAGAGGATTTTGATGCTTCAATAAAATTGTTAAGCTGATTGAACTGTGTTGCATCCAAAATGGCATCACAGGCAGGGGAAAAGACGTTGACGTTTTCTGAAAGCGCTATGCCTACATTGCTTTGGGCCAAAGCCCCAGCATCGTTAAGACCGTCACCAATCATCAGTACTTTGGCACCTTCGCTTTGATGGTATCTAATATATTCTAGTTTGTCGTTTGGTTTTTGGTTGAAAAGCAATTTGGTTTTTGCTGGCAATAATTTTTTAAGATTTTCAAGTTCACCTTCATTATCACCTGATAATATAGCCAAATCATGATGCACTTTCAGTTCATTGAACAATTTTGAAAGTCCTTTTCGATAGCTATTGTAAAATATATATTTTCCTTTGTATGTATTGTTGCTGCTGATATGAACAGCTGTATTCAACACTGATGCCGCATTGGTTTTTCCAACGAAAAGTGACGTACCAATCTTGATGCTCTCCTTTTGATGGACACCAAGAATTCCTTGCCCCAAATGCTCCTCAAATTGGTCTAGTGTGATGATATCGTTTTCCTTTAATAGATCATAAAGTGCTCGGCTCAAGGGATGGTTAGATCCTCGAAGTGTGTTTTTCAACATTACTTCTTCAGAAGTTGACAGCGTTTTGCCTTCATAAATAGCTGTGCTTTTATTGTTGGAAGTTATTGTACCTGTTTTATCAAAAATGATGGTGTTTATGGCAGCCAACTGCTCAACGATCGTTGCATTTTTTAGGTAGAATTTCTTTTTGCCAAAAATGCGCAGCATATTTCCCATAGTAAAAGGTGCAGCCAAGGCAATTGCACAAGGGCAAGCAATAATCAGGACAGCAGTGAAGACGTTCATAGCTTTGGAAGCATCCGTAACCAACCAAAATAGGGTAGAAGTGAAAGCAATGCACAATACATAGATGGTAAAGCGTTTGCTAATGAGGTTGGTTAAGGTGGTAAAGCTATCTTCTTTCACTTTGTTGAACACGTCATTGCTCCAAAGTTGTGTCAAAAGGCTCTGCTCCACAGATTTGAGAGCTTCCATCACTATTGCCCCACTCGTTTGTTTCCCACCTGCAAAAAGCTTGTCACCAGACAGTCTACTTATTGTCTCCGATTCGCCCGTGACAAAACTATAATCGATTTTTGCTTTTCCATTGATGAGAATGCCATCAACAGGAATCAATTCCTCATTTCTAATCAGTAATCGGTCACCTTTTTGAATTTCATAAACTTGAATTGGTTGCTCTTTTCCTTCTGATGAAATTTTGGTAATCGCTATTGGGAAATAGGATTTGTAATCACGTTCAAACGATAAAAACGAATATGTTTTTTGTTGAAAGAATTTCCCGAGTAATAAAAAAAAAACCAATCCTGTAAGGCTGTCAAAAAAGCCTGAACCCCAATCGAAAATGATATCTATGGAGCTTCTTAAAAACAATACTATGATTCCAAGTGCAATAGGAACATCAATATTCAGCAATCTGGCACTTAATCCTTTGTAAGCCGAGATGAAATAATCCTGCGCTGCATAAAAAACAACAGGCAATGAAAAAGTAAACATTAACCATCGGAAAAGTGGTTTATACTGCTCAAGCCAAAATTCTCCAACCTCAAAATATTCGGGAAAGGATAAAAACATGACATTCCCGAATGCAAAACCTGCAATCGCCAGTTTATAGATAAGCGATCTGTTGATATCTTTTTTTCGAGCGGAAAAATCATCGAGGCTGATATAAGGTTCATAACCTATGGAACTCAATAATATAACTACTTCCTTCAAGGAGCAGGTTTGAGAATTGTAATGCACACGAACAGACTTTTTTCCAAAATCAACTTGTGACAGGGAAATGTTCTTATTTAGCCTGTGAAGATTTTCAAGAATCCAAATACAAGAACTGCAATGGATATGTGGAATATAGAGATTGACAATCTGTGAATTGCCATTGTCAAAATCTACCAACTTTTCAATGATATTTTGTTGAGATAAGAAATCATATTTGCCTTCAATTTCTTTTGGAATTGCCCCAGGCGAGGCCTGCAAATCGTAATAACAAGTTAAATTGTTTTCGGCAAAAATCTCAAAAACGGTTTTGCACCCATTACAACAGAATGTTTTTTCATGAAACTTTATAAGATTTTTTTCGCAGTTATCACCACAGTGGAAACAAGTAGATTGCTCCATAATTATTTACCCATTTACATCTATGGCAAAGGTTGGGAATTCTCCTTGCTCATAACATGATATATATCAGTTTCTGGTAATTTTGATGACCATTTAGGTGCAACATTGCTTATCTTTTTTTAACTTTCTTAAATATATAATCAGATAGATCCTCATTTTAATGACCTGAATCATTTTTAGGGTCTGTAAACAATAGTAAGTTTGCATCTAGTTGATCAAACTGGAAGAAAAATACACTCGACCTATAGGAAAGACCATGAACAAGACAAAATTAAAACTCCTTAAACAACAATTGGAAAGCCTCATTGCACAGCTTCAGGAAGTTTCATTGACCAAACATTTGCAACCAATTAAACGAAAAACTGCAAGTGCGCTTAACCTTCTACATTACGCCACAATTCGTCAACTGGATTTGAGCGAACTTCAGAAAAAACTCAAGAAAATTGGTGTGTCCCGTCTGGCACGTTCGGAAGACCACATCCTGCATTCCCTACATTTGATACACTACTTGGTTTGTGCATTGTTGAATGAACCAGATGATTTCAAGAAAGAAAAGAGCATCACAATTGCGCGTGCCGAAAAAAAGCTCATCAAAAACACCAAATTGCTTCTAGGGCGAAAATCACAGAAAAAGCGCGTACGGCTAATGGTCACG